>NZ_JBSXNL010000060.1:0-14044 GCF_056857615.1 Galbibacter sp. L-19 | reverse complement strand
TGGGAAGCTATGGTAAAGTGACTGACTAATAATTCAGGGAGGATAAAACGTAATAGGTCTAATGATAATTCCAATGCAAGTCTTTTTTTTACAAAGATCGAATTTTACTTCTATTTACACACAACTTTTTGACTTGATCCGAAACTTCCTTGTAAAGATATAACGGATAGCCCGGCCCGAAAGGGAACGCCATGGTAATGTGGGTATTAATTAGGTATAGATTGACTTAGAATACTTTTTAGTAGTATTTAAATAAAAAGAAATCCTCCACATCGTAAAATGCTTTATGTTGATTGGAAAATATTCCTTCAATGAGGTCGGATGTTTGTGAATTGTTTAAATTTTCTTTTAGTGATTTATTAAGGTATTCATCGTAGTTTTCTATAGAATGATATTTCCTTATGTCTACCTGTTGAATGTTTAAATTTTGATTTTGAAAATCATCATTAATATTCCAAGTATTTAGTTCGTTTGGTAATTCTGGTAAAATGATTTTTTCATTTTTTTGACTATTAAAAATTATTTTCCATTTATATACTTCTTGAGATTGATTATTGTTTTCGATATAAATGTTTCCAACAGCGTGCCCTGCTCCAGTTTTATTAATATTTATTTGATTATTGGTGAAAGTATAATCTAGCGTCCATGCGGGGATGTTGTAGAATTCTTTTGGTTCTCCCACACTTTTAGTGAAGTAATTTCCGATAGACAGATCATAGCGGTATTTATAAAAATTGGAATTAAAATCATAATTAAATCCATTGTAGTTATCGAAATTCCCGCCAAAATTCCATAACATGTTAAATTTATTATTTATAAAGTCATTTTCATCAAGATATCCATTAATTACTAGCGTCATACTATTTTGTTCTCCAGAGGTGTTAGAAACAGCTGCATTTATTGTTCTTCTTTCTATACCTTCTGTTTTAAATTGGTTATAATCTAATTTGAAATCATCAGTAATACTATCCCTATCTAGGAGTAAATATTTATAATTATAGTTATTATGGTTTCTATATGAAAAATAAATTTTTGAGGATACTGGTTGTTGTGTATTTTCATATAGTTCTATCCACATCTCGTTCGTGTTGTTTGAATATTGGCCGTTATAATCACTTCCGTATGCATTTACGTTAATAACTGACCCTAAGGTAGATTCAAAATTTACTCCCGTTGATTGTATTCTCTTTCTCGCTTCTTGAATTTCTCTCTTAGGAGTTTTTATATTTACTTCGGATGGGTTATTAATGGTTAAATCTTGAAAAGTTGTTAAATAGCTTGAGTCAATATAGCCAGAAGATAATGCAGCAAAAGTAAGCATGAAAGACTCTTCTTTGTTTATATTCTTTTCTGTAGTTAATGTAATAGATCTGGTATTATTTAAGACCTCTTTTATGTCAAGAATTTTTCCTTCATGATTTGATGAAAAAATATAAAATCTCGAAAATGTACTGCTTAATGCTTCTTCAGGAATATTTATAGTAATAAGTTTTCTGTGGATTTTAAAGTTTGTTGTGCTAACGGATGTGTTTCCTAGTTTATCTTTTGCAGTAATACGAATCTGTTTTTCTCCTGTGGAATAATCATCTGGGTTGAGTTCAAATGAGATTTCTGAAGCAACGCTGTTTAGAAGGATACTATCATTCAATTTTATTTGAACACTGTCTATTTCTGAATATACGTCTTTTAAAGCAGGCTTTATGACAGTGTTTTCAATGACAATATCTTTTTCTTTTATATCTTCAAAAGTTATTTCGGGCCCTGTGTTGTCGGTTATAAATTTGACTTCATAAATTGTGGTATTCTCCGCTGCGTCTTCAGCAATTATTTTTAAAGTTTTTTCACCATCTTCAAATTTAGTAGAATCAAAGTTAAGACTATAGTTATTGTCTTCTAGCGTTTCAAATTCTACAGTTTCGTTATTAAGGAATGCTTCTAAATTTGTAATATCTTGGTCGTCTTCAGCAATAAAAGAGATTGTATTTTCTGTTCCATTTAAAATAGTGCCTTCTTCAAGAGATACTTTAGAGATTGTTGGTAAAGTATTGTCAATATATATTTCTTGCTCAGAAACAGCTGTATTTCCACTATTGTCTTGGGCTACTATTTTTAAAGAGAAGACTTCCCCTTTGTTGGCTGTACTTTTCTTAATGGAATTGAATGAATTTAAGTCGATACTTAATTTAAATGGAGCTGTTTTATCTTCGGCAACTTTTATATCATTAATATAAGCTTCGACTTTACTGATTCCTTTTTCGTCATCAGCATTTATATTTATTTCCATTTTATTTCCTACAATAGGAATCTCATTAGGAGTTTCAGCTTTTTTTACTCCTTCAATTTCAAAACTAAGAACGGGTGGAATTGTGTCTATTTCTTCTTCAAGATCTTTATCACATGAAAATATAATCAAACAGATTATTAGTAGTAGGTTAACGTTTTTCATTATTAGGTTAGGTTGATTTGATTGCAATATAGAATTTTTATCGAATTGGAGTAATTTTTTTCTTTAATAAGAATCTTTTCTAATTGTAAATTCTTTAAAAATTGACAAAAAAAAGTCCGGTATACTATTAATACCGGACTTTTTTACCACACTTTAAAATTAAATAAATATTTAATCTCTTCGAGGTTTTCTATCGCCTCTATTGTCTTTAGATCTATTATCGCGGTTTCCATCTCTTTCACGAGGTGGTCTTTCTGCGTAGCCTTCTGGTTTTGGAAGAATGGCTTTTCTAGATACTTTTTCTTTTCTTGTTTTTGGATCTACTCCAAAATATTTAACTTCAAAAACATCTCCTAAATTAACAACATCGGTAACATTGTCTGTACGTTCCCAAGCTAATTCGGAAATATGTAAAAGTACTTCGTTTCCTGGAGCTGCTGTATATTCTACTACAGCACCAAAATCTAACATTTTAATTACTTTTACTTCGTATACTTCACCTTTTGTAGGCTTGAATAATAAAGAATCTATTTTTGCATTTACGGCATCAATTCCTTCACTTCCAACGCCTAAAATTTCAACGATACCTTCTTCTGTAACTGGGTCTTCATTGATAACAATAGTAGTATCTGTTTCTTTTTGAAGTTCTTGGATTACTTTTCCTCCTGGACCAATTAAAGCTCCAATGAATTCATTAGGAATACGTCTAGTTACCATTTTCGGAGCATGTCCTTTAACATCTGCATTTGGAGTTGCAATTGTGTCGGTTAGTTTCTCTAAAATATGTAAACGTCCATTACGAGCTTGTTTCAATGCTTTTACTAAAATCTCGTAGCTTAAACCTTTTACTTTAATATCCATTTGGCAAGCAGTAATACCATCTGCAGTACCTGTTACTTTAAAGTCCATATCTCCTAAATGATCTTCATCTCCTAGGATATCCGATAATACAGCATATTTTCCAGATTCAGCATCAGAAATTAATCCCATAGCAATTCCAGAAACAGGTTTTATTAATTGCACTCCAGCATCCATTAATGCCATTGTTCCAGAACAAACGGTAGCCATAGAAGAAGAACCGTTAGATTCTAAAACTTCTGATACTACACGTACTGTGTAAGGGCAATCTTCAGGAACCATTCCTTTTAAAGCACGTTGTGCTAAATTTCCATGACCAACTTCACGACGAGAAGTTCCACGAATAGGGCGTGCTTCTCCAGTTGAAAAAGGAGGGAAGTTATAGTGTAAATAGAAACGCTCTTCTCCTTCATAAGATGGCATATCTATTTGATTTGCTTCTCTACTTGTTCCTAAAGTAACAGTTGCTAATGCTTGTGTTTCTCCACGAGTAAAGATTGCAGAACCATGTGTTGATGGTAAGTAATCTACTTCACACCAAATTGGTCTTATCTCGTCTGTTTTACGTCCATCTAAACGTAAACCTTCGTTTAATGTTAAGTCTCTTACAGCTGCTTTTTCTGCTTTGCTGTAATATTTAGAAATTAAATCTCCAAACTCTTCTTGCTCTTCTTCAGAATAAGATGCTACAATTTCTTCTTTAATTTCAGCAAATGCTGCTCCTCTTTCATGTTTAGAAGATCCTGCTTTTGCTACTGCATAAACTTTATCGTAAGCTAATTCATGAATTTTTTTAGCCAATTCTTCATCTTCTCTTTCTGGCTCATATTCACGAGTTTCTTTTTTACCAAATGCTTCCGCTAATTTTACTTGAGCTTCACATTGAACTTTAATAGCTTCGTGTGCAAATTTAATTGCGTCTGCCATTTCTTCTTCAGAAATCTCATCCATTTCACCTTCAACCATCATTACAGAGTCTGCAGAAGCTCCAATCATCATATCGATATCAGATTCTAATAACTGTGCTCTTGTTGGGTTGATAACAAACTCACCATTTACACGGCCAACTCTAACTTCAGAAATTGGACATTCGAATGGTAAATCTGACAATTGAATAGCGGCAGAAGCGGCTAAACCTGCCATTGCATCTGGCATAACATCTTCGTCATGCGACATTAATTGTACCATCACCTGAGTTTCAGCGTGGTAATCTTTTGGGAACAAAGGACGTAATACACGGTCTACTAAACGCATTGTTAATACTTCTCCGTCACTTGGTCTTGCTTCTCTTTTGAAGAATCCACCAGGATAACGACCAGCAGCAGCAAATTTT
Organism: Galbibacter sp. L-19; assembly: GCF_056857615.1. Classification (NCBI taxonomy): domain Bacteria; kingdom Pseudomonadati; phylum Bacteroidota; class Flavobacteriia; order Flavobacteriales; family Flavobacteriaceae; genus Galbibacter; species Galbibacter sp. L-19. The sequence continues at coordinate 9,407 of NZ_JBSXNL010000060.1, read as the reverse complement.
TCTCTGTAATCTACTGTTAATGGTAAAAAGTCTACATCCGATTGTTTGTAATTGGAAACAACTGTACATAATAACATACATTTTCCAGATTGTACTACAACACTTCCGTGTGCTTGTTTTGCTAATTTTCCCGTTTCTAGAGAGATAGTTCTACCATCTCCTAAATCAATAATTTCTCTTTTTACTTCAGGAATCATATAATTTTTAATTTACCTACATATGTAGGAGTTAAACATAGGGTTTCCACAGTTATTGCGGAAGTAGTTGTGTTGTTGTAGTTGTTGTTACCCAATGAAAAACTATTAATTTTAAGCTTTTTTATCCCTTAAAAGGGGATTGTTTTTGGTTTTCACCCAAATAGAATCTATTTAGATACTATTTGCTTATAAATGCTAAAGGTAATAATTATAGTTCGATTATCTGTAAGAAATTATAATTCAGATAATTTACGCTAGTTACCTCGTCTTTTTTTTATTCGTTTAAATAAAAAAAGGGAGCAAATTTGCTCCCTTATATCTTACTTTCTTAATCCTAATTCTTTGATGATAGCACGATATCTTGTAATATCTTTCTTCTTCAAATAATCTAGTAAGCTTCTTCTTTTACCTACTAGCATAACTAATGAACGCTCTGTATTGAAATCTTTACGATTGTTTTTTAAGTGTCCAGTTAAATGATTAATTCTGTGTGTGAACAAAGCAATTTGTCCTTCTGCAGATCCGGTGTTTTTAGCATCACCACCATATTGTTTAAATATGTCTGCTTTTACTTCTTTAGCTAAATACATGCCAATATTATTTAAATGATTCTTATGTATTTGATAGATTTTCTATCAGTGGGCGCAAAGATAACAATAAATTTGATTATCTAACGTTTTTTATGGTAGATTATTTAACGGCTAAAATATAGCTAATTTATTAATTATAAACATATTATATTATGAAACTAATCTCAAGAAATTTATTAATGATGCTGATCCCTACTACTATCTTAATTGTTTCTTGTAATGATGATGATTCTAATGAATCAATAGATGGTTCTCCAACCGAAGCGCTAACTGTTCAAGAGGTTAAAACAAGTATGGAAGCTACACAAGTTTCTGATGAAGTTGATGATATTGTTGATTATATGGTAGTTTCCGATTTAGGAAGTTCTTCTAACAAACAAACTTCAATAAGTTCTAAAGGATGGCTACCAGATTGTTACACTATTTCTACGGAAGCTAGTGGTGATAATTTTATGATTACACTAGATTTTGGACAAGGTTGTGAAATGCCAGACGGGAGAAATATTGCGGGAATGTTGACCATGACAAAATCCAATGTTTCAGATTCTACTTCTTTTACGCGTAATTCTGAAGTTAAGTTTGAAAGTTTTACTATAGATAGTGTTACTGTAAATGGTAGTAAAACATATCAACATACTTTTGCGGATGATGAAAATCCAAAGACTATGGTGGCTTCAGAAATAACACTTCTTTGGGAAGATGAATCTACTATGCAAGTAAATTCTGAAAAAACAAGAGAGTGGATTGAAGGTTTTGATGATGGCGAATGGGGTAATAGTGCTTTTTTAGTTACAGGAACTACCACTGTTATTAATAAAGATGGAGTTACTTATACAAGTGAAGTTACTACGCCTCTAAGAGCAGAACTGTCTTGTAACTATATTGTGAGTGGAGTACTTACACTTTCTAAAGATGAAGCAAGTGCCGAAGTAGATTTTGGAGATGGCACCTGTGATGATAAAGCAATGTATAGCGATCCTGAAGGAAATACAACAGAGATTACATTAAAAAAATAGGAGTATAGAAATTTCTAAAAATAAAAATCCGTAGCATTTAAAATGTTACGGATTTTTTATGCGATATAAATAAGTTTTTACGCTCTCATCGGTTGGTTTAAAATAAGATCGATATATTGATTGATCTTACTTTTTAGATCTCTACGGTGTGTAATAAAATCTAAAAAACCATGTTCTAATAAGAATTCTGAAGTTTGAAAGTTTTCTGGTAAATCTTTTCCAGTAGCTTCTTTAACAACTCGTGGTCCAGCAAAACCAATTAAGGCGCCTGGTTCTGCAATGTTAATGTCTCCAAGCATTGCGTATGATGCTGTTGTACCTCCTGTAGTTGGGTCTGTACAAAGCGAAATATATGGAATACCGAGGTCTGAAAGTTGCGCTAATTTAGCCGATGTCTTTGCCAACTGCATTAACGAAAGTGCAGCTTCCATCATACGGGCACCACCAGATTTAGATATCATTACAAAAGGAACTTTCTTTTTGATAGCATAATCTATAGCTCGTGCTATTTTTTCTCCTACTACACTTCCCATAGAACCACCAATAAAGGCAAAATCCATACAAGCAATTACTAATTCTTTTCCTTTAGATTTTCCAACCGCAGTTCGAACGGCATCTTTTAATGCTGTTTTTTCTTGCGCTTGTTTTAATCTATCTGAATATTTTTTGGTGTCAACAAAACTTAAAGGGTCTTTAGATTCTAAATTAGGATCTAATTCTTTAAACTTATTGTCATCAAATAAAATTGAAAAATACTCTTTACTACCAATCCGAACATGGTAATCGTCTTCTGGACTAACGTAGAAGTTCTTAGCAAGCTCATCTGCTTCTACAATTTTTCCTGTTGGCGATTTATACCACAGTCCTTTGGGGGTATCTTTTTTTTCTTGGGTAGTGGTTTGTATACCTTTTTCTTTTCTTTTGAACCAAGCCATATTCTTAGTATAATTTAATCCCTTATCGAGTTTGATTTCTCGATACTTTACATCGGAATGAGTTAAATAGTTTTTCCTATCAGTATCTCGTAAATGCCGAGATATATAAGAAAGCCTCCAGAGAAAAAAAAATTCGCTGGAGGCAATCAGTTTATTATAACGTATTAACGTTGTTTAAATCTTCAAAAGCTTTTTTAAGTCTGGTAATGAAAGTTTTTTCACCTTCACGAATCCAAACTCTTGGGTCGTAATGCTTTTTATTTGGAGCATCATCACCATCAGGATTACCAATTTGAGCTGCTAAATAATCTGCTTTAGCACCCATGTAATCTCTAATTCCTTCTAAATATGCATATTGAAGGTCGGTGTCAATATTCATTTTAATAACTCCGTAACCTATTGCTTCTCTAATTTCTTCTACAGTAGATCCAGATCCTCCATGGAATACAAAATCAATGGTATTTGCTGGTACGTTGTACTCTTTAGAAATGTATTCTTGAGAATTTTTTAAGATTTTTGGTGTAAGTTTTACGTTTCCTGGTTTGTAAACTCCATGTACATTTCCAAAAGCAGCTGCAATAGTAAATCTAGAAGATACTTTTGATAGTTCTTCATAAGCAAATGCTACTTCTTCTGGTTGTGTATATAATTTAGAATCGTCTACATCTGTATTATCAACACCATCTTCTTCACCACCAGTTATACCTAGTTCAATTTCTAATGTCATTCCCATTTTCTCCATTCTTTGAAGATATCCACAACATGTTTCGATGTTGTCTTTGATGTCTTCTTCAGAAAGGTCAATCATATGTGAGCTAAAAAGAGGTTTTCCAGTTTCAGCAAAGTGTTTTTCACTTGCATCTAGCATTCCATCAACCCATGGCAACAATTTTTTAGCACAATGGTCGGTATGAAGAATTACAGGAACTCCATATTTTACAGCTAGTTCATGTACATGTTTTGCTCCAGCAACAGCTCCGGCAACAGCAGCTTGTTGACCGTCGTTAGAAAGTCCTTTTCCAGCATTAAACTGTGCGCCACCATTTGAAAATTGAATAATAACAGGAGCATTTAAATCTGCTGCTGTTTCTAATACAGCGTTGATAGTGCTACTACCTATTACGTTAACTGCAGGAAGTGCGAATCCTTTTTCTTTGGCATAGTTAAAGATTTTTTGTACTTCATCTCCTGTGGCTACACCTGGTTTAATGTTATGACTCATAAAATTTTAGTTTCAAATTTATATTTAGTTGTTTTATGTAATGCGTTTGCAAAAATAATAAATTTAGCGCTCTTAGAAAGGATAATTAATACCAATATTATATACTGCATTACCAAAGTTGTAATCTGTAAACCATCTCTTACCTTGATTATATGATGGATCGTATGTTTTAAATCCAATATCAAAACGCAAAACAAAGAAATTAAAATCATACCGAAGTCCAAATCCTGTTCCTAATGCAATTTCTTTTAGAGATTTAAAATCTTCAAAAACAGCTTCTTCTTCATCTACGTTATCTAAAAAGTTCCAAATATTTCCTGCATCGGCAAAAAGAGCTCCTTTAAAATCGCCTATTAAATTAAATCGATATTCTAGATTAAAGGCTATTTTTAAGTTTGCTTCATTAAAATCGTTTACGTTATCTGTGCGCCCTGGACCTAAAGAATATGGTTGCCAAGCTCTATTGTCGTTAGATCCTCCTGCAAAATAACTTCGGATAAAAGGGATGTTATCTGCATTTCCATATGGAATAGCAATTCCTAAAAAGCTTCTAAAAGCAAGAACATTACTTCTAGATAAACGCCAGTATTTAATATAATCTAATTCTGTTTTTACATATTGTGAATATTGGACTCCAAAAATTAAATTTTTACCATCTTCATTTTGTTCAAAATCTACTATTGGTGCGAGGGCAGAAAGTAGGTTTCCAGCAAATTCTATTTTTCCTCTAAACTGAAAGAAATTATTGTCATTTACATTTCTTCGATTGTTTTTGAAATAGGTATAATTACTAGAAAAAATTAAATTATTTGCGGTAAGTCTATCACGTCTGTCTTCTAATCTAGAAACTTCGTTATAATCACTTTGAGAAGTAGTAATTGATCCATCGAGCACATCGTTTGTAAATCCAGAAGTTCCATCTGGAATTACTAAATTTCCGTTGGAATTGTAATAACTAGTGTCGGCTACTTGTGTGTAATTATCTGCAACATCATTTAGATCTCCATAACTATTATCATACACATCATAATATCTATCTGTATTTAGGTTTTTTACATATTGAATGTTCAATAGTTCAACAATATTTTGACGCTGATTAGTAGGTTTCCACTTGTAACGTAAAATTCCGTTAAAGGTTTGTTTGTCTAAACCGATATTTTTTTGAAGTGTGGTTCCAAGAGAAAATCTAGTTTCAGGAGACATAGATTTCGGAATGATACCATCCGTATTAAAAGGGAAAAATATACGAGGAAAGTTTAGTCCTATGTCGGCTCCAAATTCTGCTAAGTTGAAAAAACTACTACTTGTATTTTTAAAATCTGATGAAGAACCTACAGTTCCCCTTAAAGCAATGTCTAAAGTTTCGGCTCCTCTAAAAATATTTCTACTAATGAGCGAAGTACTAAAAGAAATTCCAATATCTTGAATGTTTGAATGTAATAAATCGGTGCTAAAACCTAAAGAAAATCTAGGTCTAGGCGCAAGGTAGATGTCTGTATTTAGTTTGTTATCGGTACTATCTGCATAAGAGTAATTAATATTTGGGTATTTAAAAACCTTTAAGTTGTTTATCTGTTTGGAGGTTAATGCGCGGTCAGATTCTTTATAAACATTTCCTGGGAGTATTGCAATAACATCGGTTAGTGCATTTGGGCGGTATTTTAATTTGTTTTTGAAATAGATGGTGTATCCATCATTTTCAATAGTTTGTAAAGAATCTTGATTGTCGCCAAAAGTGTAATCGGCATATATATTAACTTTCTTTATATGGTGGATTTTATATTCAAAACCATTTATAGAATCTCCTTCTGTTTTATTATCAATATCAACTTCAACAGGCATTTTATAATCTTGGCCTGTTGTTGTATCTCTTTCAATATCAAAACTAATGGCATTTGGCTGAAACTTATAGATACCGTTATTAGCAAAAATAGATGTTAAACGTTCTTTTTCAGCTTGAAAATTATCAAGGTCAAATCTTTGTCCGGTTCTAATTCTTGAGAAACGTTTGTATCTTTTGTAAAGAGAATCTAAATCTTTAGAAGCTATGGCAGTAGTAATAGTATCTAAATAATAGGTGGGACCTGTAGTAACGTTGTAATTTACCTCTGCTCTTTTTTCTTTTTGACCTGCGGTATCTATTTCAAAACGGACATCGTTATTAAAATAACCTTTTGTTTCGTAATATTTATTAAGACGTTCGGCAGATTTAGCAGTTTTTAGAGGATCTACTATTACGGGTGCTTCTCCAGTTTTTTTTAGCCAGTTATTAAAATTTATTTTATAATCGGCTACCTGTACTAATTGCTTTTTTGAGATAATTTTTTCGAAAAAATTGATGTCGTTTAAATTGCTATCAAGTCTGGCTGTATAAAAAGAGTCGGCATTTTCTCGTGCTAAATTATAAAGCGCTAATCGCCCTAAATTATTTGGTCTTTGGGAGATTAAACCTTGAACTTCGTCATTCTTAATCTTCTCATTATTTACAGAAATACTATTCTTGGTAAGTAATAATTGACCATCTTTTACCCTTTTTATGGCATTACAAGAACTTATAAATAGTATTACAAAGAATAATACTGTTATTTTTACAAAAAAATGTCTCAATCGGGTATTTATTAATTTAACGTCAAAAATACATTATTTGGATGGTTAGCAAAAGCGAAATAAAACTTATAACGAGCTTACATCAAAAAAAGTACAGAAATAAAGAAGGACTTTTTATTGCTGAAGGCGTAAAAGTAATTAATGAATTGTTGAAATCTGATTTTAAACTTCATAAAATTTATGCTTCCGAAGAAAATATAGTAAATATAGCTCCCGAAAAAGTTACTTTGGTTTCTGAAGGAATCTTAAAAAAAATGAGTGCATTAAGAACTCCAAGTCCTGCTTTAGCAACTTTTTATACCAAAAAGACAACTGAGATTATTGAAGATGGCTTAACGCTTGTTTTAGATGATGTCCGCGACCCTGGTAATTTAGGGACAATTATTAGAATGTGCGATTGGTTTGGGATCTCTGCGTTGGTATGCAGTGCTAACACGGTAGATTGTTACAATCCAAAAGTTATTCAAGCAACGATGGGGTCTTTAACCCGAGTAAATGTGGTCTACACCGATTTAGAGAAATATCTTACTAAGGAAACTCGTGCTGTATTTTGTGCCACTATGGAGGGAGCTAATATATATAAAACTGAAGTGCCTCAAAATGCAGTTCTCGTAATGGGGAATGAGGCAAATGGTATTTCTGAGGCTATTTTATTACTGATTAAAAATAGAATTAGTATTCCTCGTTTTGGAGACATTCAAGCTACAGAAAGTTTAAATGTAGCTACAGCTACTGCTATTTTGTTGAGTGAGTTTAAACGACGATTTTAGTGATTGAAAGATTGAGAAATTAAAAGATTGAACAATCTAAGGATTGAAAAATTGAATTGTTTAAGAATAAAAACCTGTTATAAGTATTCGGTTAGCTGTAAGTTTTAAATTTGTGAATGTTTTAATTTGAAAATAAAAAAGAAGACTGAAGTCGGGAGTCCGATGTCCGAAGTTAGAAGAAAAAAATCTTTGTTCTTGATTCTTTAATTCTTGATTTCTTTTAACTCATTAACTTTTTTACTTTACAAACTTTAAACTATTCAAAAGTAAAATTAATAAAAACACCCCTTGAGTACATATGGTTTATGTTTGAAGTCCAATTTGGATCGACAGCATTTGTACTCGGATTGTCTTGAATTAATTCATCAGTTAAAGCAAAAACACCACGAATAGAAGGAGAGAATTTAAAATAACGTAAGTAGAAATCGATACCGAAACCTAATTCATAATAATACGTAGTCTTTTTCATTCTAAAAGTCCCAGTACTATTGTCTTCAGCGCTATCTTCACTGCTGCTTAAATTTAAAGAAGTAGAAACTCCACCAACCACAAAAGGTTTAAAATTTCCTAATCTTTTAGTACTTGCTTTAATCAATAAAGGTACGTGTATATAAGTAGATTTTACTTCTCGGATGGCGTCATTTTCATCTGCAAACCCTGGAAAAAGCAAATCTCTTTGAGTGTAATAAAGACCAGGTTCTAAACGGATATCGAAATAATCATTAATTCTTAATTCTCCTATAAGTCCTACGTTAAAACCGATGCTTTTACCAACTAAAACGTCTGTTTTGTATTGAGATTCATCATATTCTTTATAATCAAACTTAAAGTCGTATTGATTAAAGCCTAAAAAATACCCCCAATTGAGTCGCTTTTTGTCTTCGTTTTCTAAATTAAGAATGGGGTCTTCATTAAATTGAGCGAAGATTGGCTGGTAGCAACACAGTAAAACTGTTATAAAAAATAAGGTGTTTTTCATTTTACAGGTTAAGTTAGTCAAGGTTAAGGTCTCTTATTTATAAGCTTCATAAATGGTTGCAACTCCAAAGGTTTGCGGTTTATCATCTACATTAATAAACCCAATTTTGCGTAAAATATTGTTGAACTTTTCTCCAAAAGGAAAAACAGAGGCCGATTCCGATAAATATGCATAGGCAGAACGGTCTTTAGAAAACAATCTTCCAATAGTAGGTAAAATGGTTCTGGTGTAAATATTGTATCCTTGTTTGTAAGGTGGTTTTGTAGGGTTTGAAGTTTCTAATACAACAAAAATCCCTCCCTTTTTTAATACCCTATAAATCTCTGAAAGTCCTTTTTCAAGGTCTTCAAAATTTCTTACACCAAAAGCAACAGTTATTGCATCAAAAGAATTATCGTCAAAAGGTAAAGACTCGCTATCTCCAATTACCATATCTATTTTGTTAGACAGCTTTTTGTCGGCAATTTTTTGTTTGCCTACCTCAAGCATTCCAGGAGAAATATCTAATCCAGTAATTTTTTCAGCAGCTGTTTTTAAAGCCATATTTATGGCAAGATCTCCAGTTCCTGTGGCTATGTCGAGAATATTTTTTGGCTTAGTGTTGTTTACTAAACTCACTACTTTTTCTCTCCATTTTATATCAATACCAAAAGAGATTACTCTATTCAATCCATCATACTTTCCAGAAATGGTATCAAACATTTGGGTAACCTGTTGTTTTTTTCCTAATTCAGAATCCTTATAAGGCGTTACTTTCTTCTCCATCTACAAAATTTTGGTAAATATAATACTTAGATTTTATCTGGTCGATTTAAATTGAATTTACTCGCTAAGCGAGATTTAAAATCCCTTTTTTGCTTTTTGAAAGTAAGGTATTCTTACACAAAAAAGTCTATCAATATTGAGGTATTTATCTGAGGTTAATAATCTTCGTGAGTAATTATATTTAATACCCGTTGTGCATTTAGGCAATATTGATTTTTAGGTTATTGATATTTCTGTTGAATTCAAATATGTTTATATATTGAATGACCGTCATAGCCGTAATCTTAGATAATATTCTGTTTTTGAATCCCTCAAAAGATTTAGCA
>NZ_JBSXNL010000059.1:0-24740 GCF_056857615.1 Galbibacter sp. L-19 | reverse complement strand
TTTTCGTTTTTGATTTTCTTCAAAATCTAAACACTAAACTCAAAAATGAACTCTCTTTTATAGAACGTCTCTTGTTTCTCAAAGCGGGTGCAAAAGTAAATTACTTTTTTGTTTCTCGCAACATTTATTTTGATTTTTTTTCGAAACTTTTAAAAGCTTCTCTAATCTCAACAAACAGCTCAAAACACCCTATTTTAAAGAACTTTGCCCCTTCTCTACTACATCATCTCTCTCTCAAAGCGGGTGCAAATATAGAAACTTATTTAACCATTATCCAAACCTTTTTTTAAGTATTTTTAAAACTATTTCTTAACTGCCTTAGAACTCGGAGGTTAAGCAGTGAAAAAAGTACTTAGTATTTAGTATTAAGTACAAAGAGTTGATTGCTATTCAGTAGGCAGTCTTCAGTTTGCAGTAAGTTTATGGTTTTTAGTTAATGGTTAATGGTTATTGGTTATTGGTTAATGGTTAATGGTTAATGGTTAATGGTTAATGGTTAATGGTTAATGGCAAACTACAAATTCTATAAAGAATGCAAAATCTATACTCTTTATTCTTGTTTCTCCTTTTTACTTCCGACTCCGGTCTTCTGACTCCTGACTTCTTCAATCTTTCAATCTTTCAATCTTTCAATCATTAAATCTACTTAAACTAAAAAGTACACCTATATAGTGTTGTTTGCGTGAGGGATCGAAGCGGCATCCTTTATGAGGCACGAAGAAAGATAAAGCGTAGAGCCCGACCCGAAGGGACACGCCATTAATAAAACGTTTAGTGTTCAGTAGGCAGTCTTCAGTTTGCAGTAAGTTTATGGTTTTTAGTTAATGGTTATTGGTTAATGGTTAATGGTTAATGGTTAATGGTTAATGGCAAACTACAAATTCGAAAAAGGCTCAGAATACAAAATCTATATGCTCTTTCTTTATTCTTGCCTCCCCTTTTACTTCCGACTCCTGACTTCGGTCTTCTTTCAATAAGCAGTATGTTTTTAGTTAATGGTTAACTACAAATTCGAAAAAGAGTTAGAATGCAATCTATACTCTTTACTCTTTATTCTTGTTTCCTTTTTTACTTCCGACTCCTGACTTCGGTCTTCCGACTTCTTTCAAACAAGAATAAAGACTGATAAAAAAAGTAGTAGATAGAAAAATAATTAGCCTAACTTTTATTCTATATATATACAGATTTTGTAAATTTATAAAAAAGATAAACTATGTTTTCAAAAAACAAAATACAACCGAAACACGAAATAGAGCTTGACCAACATGAATTAATTGAAAAAGCACAGGCGAGGATTCGACAAAAAAAGAGATTGTATTACCACTTTGTAATCTTTTTGATAGGATGTGTAATAATGATTGTAATGAATAAATTTTTAAAATATGGCGAATCATACAATTGGTTTATATGGGGAATTTCTGCTTGGGGATTCTTATTTTTAATGCATGTTATTAATGTATATGTAACAGATAGATTTTTGGGGAAAGAATGGGAAAGGAATCAGCGTGAAAAATTAGTTACTAAACAGAAAGACAGAATTGCTAAATTGCAAGTGAAAGTTGAAAAGGAATTTCCATTGGAAAATAACACTGAAAATACTTTATAATTAATGATTACAATGATTGCTGCAGCTGCAGAAAACAATGCTCTTGGAAAAGACAATGATTTGGTTTGGCATTTGCCAGACGACTTTAAAAGATTTAAAAAGTTAACAACAGGACATGCTATAATTATGGGTCGCAAAACATATGAGAGTTTCCCTAGTCCGCTGCCCAACAGAAAACATATAATAATTACTAGACAGAAAGATTACAAGCCCGCAGATGGCTGTATTGTTGTCAATAATATAGAGGCCGCTATTAAGGAAGCTACAGATGATGAGCAACCTTTTATTATTGGTGGTGGCGAAATATATAAACTTGCTCTCCCATTTTCTGATAAAATTGAACTGACACGCGTACATGGAACTTTTGAAGCGGATGCTTATTTTCCAGAAATTAATACTAAGGATTGGGAATTAGTATCTGAAGAACACCATGAGAAAGATGAAAAACACAATTATAGCTTTACTTATTTGACTTATGTTAGGAAGGAATAATACAGATTAATTTTACAAACACTACCCAAAGAAAATGATAAAGGGAGTATCCCGTAAACTGTGTAAACTAAAATATTAAGGGTTAGATTCTAAATTTAGATTCTGACCTTTTTTTAATAGGCTGCTGAAAACTGTTTCAAACATAATGCCCCTTCCTAATAAACAGGGATTAAAATTCCAAATAAGAGACTTTACTTTCTACAGCATACTCTCCTAATAAGGACTTTAAAACTTCTATTTCTTTATTGGTATAAAATTCAATGACTGCCTTGTTATTACTATTATTTAGAAGTAGATTCTCCTGTAGTACCTTTTGTGTTTGTTTTGCAACAGCACTACCAGAATCTATAATAGTTACTGTATTTGGCAGTATTTTTTTTAACTGCGGGATAAGATATGGGTAATGTGTACAGCCAAGTACTAAATAATCAATATTTTCTTTCACCATTGGCGTGAGGTATTTTTGCAACAAAGCCTCAATTTCTTTACTTTCAATTTGACCAGCTTCTATTAAAGGAACTAATCCGTCTCCAAATTGCTCAATAACCTTTCTGTCTTTAGCATACAAAGCAGTTGTTTTTGTAAATAAACTACTTGCCAAGGTTCCTCTAGTTGCTAACACTCCAACTACCCCTGTTTGAGAATTCAAAACTGCTGGTTTAATAGCTGGCTCAATTCCAATAAAAGGAACTTTATAATTTTCTCTTAAATAATCTATAGCGTTTGTTGTTGCAGTATTACACGCCACTACAATAATTTTACATCCACGAGACAAGAGGTACTCTGTATTTTTAATACTTAATTGGAGTATTTCTTTTTGTGTTTTCTCTCCATAGGGCGCATATTTACTATCTGCCAAATAAATAGTAGCCTCTGAAGGCAGTAATTTATAGATCTCTTTCCAAATGGAAGTTCCTCCAACACCAGAATCAAAAATACCTATAGGTTGTGTGTTCATAATAGTAAAAATAAAAAAACTGCCTACATTTCTGTAGGCAGTTTCGAATATTTTAATAAAAAAAATAATTTGTTTCTTAGAAACCTAATTCTTTTTTTACGTCTGCCATGATATCAGTACCTTCAGCTAAAATAACTCCAGATCCTGGAGAAGCATCTAATACATACTGGAAACCTTTTTCTTTCCCTACTTTCTGAATAGCATCATTTGCTTTCTGCATAATAGGCTGAAGCAATTCAAGCTCTTTTTCTTGAAGTTCTTTTTGCGCTTGTTGCTGTGCTTGCATGATTGTTTTTTGCATTCCGTCTACTTCTGCAGCTCTCTTTTGATTTTCATCTTGAGATTTTGTAGCAGCCTCATTTTGGTAAAGCGACATTTTAGTTTGAAGTTCTTGGTAACTTGTTTTAATATCGTTTTGATAATTCTCGCTTAATTTTTGCAATTCAGCCTGTGCAGTTTTCATTGCTGGCATGTCTTTCATTAATTGCTGAACATCAATGTGAGCTACTTTACTCTGAGCAGATGCAAAACTTATCGATCCTACTGCTAATACAACTGCAATTACTAATGTTTTAAAGTGTTTCATGGTTTTCTAAAATTTCTAAAAATATTTACTTGTTAATTAATTACTCACTAAAAGTGAGGTTTAAATTTTTCAACTACTGTGTTGAATCCTTTATGTTGCAGCCTTTTTTTTATCTTTAATTGATATTATTTTAGGCTCCATATTTATTCTCCCTCTTCGTTTTCCGTCGTGTTTGAACTTTTATTTTCTTCTTTTAATCTTTCTCTTTCTTCAAGTTTAGCTTTTCTTCTGGCCTCCCTTTCTTCTAACATTTTTTGTCTCCGCTCTTCGTATGCTTTTTTCCTCGCTTCAATTTCTTTCAACTTAGCTTCTCTTCTCGCTTCTACATCATTCGCCATTGTTTCCTTTTTCTCCTCGTAAGCTTCTTCTCTAGCTTTTAGCTCTGGATCTTTCTCTTCTTCCTGAAATTCATCCAAGGCACTATTAGGCGCTCTCCTATCTTCTTGCTTTCGGGTTACATTAATGCTTCTTAAAATCTGCTCACTTATGTCGTGGCGCTTATCGGAGTACAACATAACAACATCTGCTGATTTATCAAAAACAAAATCGTATTTTTTATTAGCAGCAATTTCTTGAACAGCATTAAAAACCTGATCTTGAATAGGTTTCACTAACTGACTTCGTTGTCTAACTAGATCGCCTTGAGGCCCAAATCTATCTTGCTGGTAATCTTTCATCTGTCTTTCCAAAGCGTTGATTTCCTCTTCACGCTCTTGAATAAGTTCTTTTGTTAGAAGAATTTTCTCAGCATTTAGATCAGCCCACATCTTTTGGATAGTCTGTTCTTGATCTTCCGCTTCACCTTTCCATTTTTGCACTTTAGAAGCCAATTGTTTATTTGCCATTTGATATTCTTCTACATTTTGTAAAATGTAATCCATATCAACATAGCCAATTCTTACTCCTCTCTGTGCAATACCAGAAAACGTACTAAAAGCTATCAATATAAAAAGAACATAAGTTTTCATCCTTCTAAATTTTTAATTTCTGAATACGAAGAAAACAAAAATTTCTTACTTATCAATCTTTCTAAGTAATAGATATTTATAAAAACATAAATTATATAGAAAATATCGTGCCACAAATTAAAATTGTTGTCCAATAATAAAATGTGTTTGCCATCCGCTAGGTTCAATCTGCCCAGGGATAGGATCAAATCCATACCCAAAGTCAATTCCTAACAATCCAAAAGCAGGCATAAATATACGTACTCCAAGTCCTGCAGAACGTTTTAGGTCGAATGGATTATAACTTTCTAAGTTGTCATAAGACGCTCCTCCTTCTAAAAATGATAATGCATATATCGAAGCAGTTGGTTTCAATGTAATAGGATAACGCATTTCTAATGAGAATTTATTATAAACCGTAGATCCGTCATTTCCAGAAAGCGACTGGTTTGGATATCCTCTTAATTGTATATTCTCTCTACCATCTAAAGTATAATTTCCTAATCCGTCTCCCCCAAGGAAGAAACGCTCAAATGGAATTACCCCTCTATCTTGATTATAAGCTCCTAAGAATCCAAACTCCATTCCTGTTTTCATTACCAATTTAGCAAATAAATTAGTATACCAGTTTCCGCTGAATTTTACTTTATAGAACTCTAACCATTTATATTTTTCTTGATCTATTTTTTCTGCATCAGGAATAATTTCGTTGTTAGGCCCTACAGTTTGATAATCTGGATCATCTCCTAGATTTGCATAATCTATATTATTAAATAATGAATATGGTGCTGTTAATTTTAAACTAATACTAAACTCAGAACCTGCCATTGGGAAAATTGGGTTTACCGAAGTATTGTTTCTAGACAATGCTATGGTATAGGCTAAGTTATTAGAATATCCGTTAGGGAAATTAAACAACGAAGTTTGATAATTTTGAAGATCGTAATGCTGAAAACTCAAAGCATGAGATAACTGGAAGTAGTTATCTGGCCAATTTAAACGTTTTGCCAAACCTACCGTTGCTCCTGTAATTACAAAACGCTGATCTTTATCGGCATCTCCTGTTCTAGGATTGTATCTAAACTGTAGCGTACGGTTTATAGAAGTAGAAAACTGTACAGGTTTTTTTCCTCCCATCCATGGCTCCACAAAAGAGAAGCTATATGTTTGGAAAAATCTACTTGCTTGCAAACGCAACGACAGTCTTTGTCCGTCTCCCATTGGAACTGGCTTATACGCTTCTTTATTAAAGATATTTCTTATGGAAAAGTTATTAAAAGAAAGCCCTAAAGTTCCTATAAAACCTCCTCCACCGTAACCACCTTGGAGTTCAATTTGACTAGATCCTTTTTCTGCTACCGCATAATTAATTCCTACTGTTCCGTTTTGTGGATTTGGGTCTAAGATTTCTGGAGCTATACTTTCAGGATCAAAATAACCAAGTTGCCCTAGCTCTCTAATAGTTCTTACCACATTATCTTTAGAATATAACTGACCAGGTTTAGTTCTTAGCTCTCTATAAATTACGTGGTCGTTTGTTTTATCGTTCCCAGTAACCGTTACATTTTCAAAATAAGCTAATTTCCCTTCAATAATTCTTACTTCAAAATCTATGGTATCATTTTTGGCAGAAACCTCAACAGGATTTATCTGCGAAAATAAATATCCATTATTTTGATATAAGTTGGTAATATCTTGTCCATCTGGTTTTGTTTGGTCTGCAATACGCTTATCAAATAAGACTCCATTATATACATCTCCCTTTTTTAATCCTAAAACACGACTTAATTGCTCGTCGGTATAAGCAGCATTTCCAACAAAATCAATTTCTCCAAAGTAGTACTTATCTCCTTCTTCTAAATCAATCTGGATATCTATAGTACTATCGTCATTATAAAGAATAGAATCTCTAGTGATACGTGCATCTCTATACCCTTTCTCTTTATAGGCATCTACAATAGACACTAAATCTGCATCAAAATCTTCTGGAATAAACTTTGATTTCTTCCAAAAACGCAACACCATTTTTTCTTTGGTGTTTTTCATTGCAGATCTAAGTTTCTTTTCGCTTAGTTTTTCATTTCCATTAAAGGAAATGTCTTTAATCTTAACTTTTTCACCTTTATCTATTCCAACTACCATTTTAACAGCATTCACCTCAGAGGTATCTGGAATAGTGTTGATATTTACTTTTGTATTTAAATATCCTTCTTTTTTATATTTATTTACTAGGTAGTTTCTTGTATTTGAAATATAACTCTCAGTAACCTTTTTCCCTTTTTTAAGATCGGCATCCTTTTCAATGTCGTCAATTTTTTTCTTTTTTATTCCTGTTATTTTAACATCAGAAAGTGTTGGAAGTTCGGTTACATTAAGTTCGAGGAAAATTTTATTTCCTTCAATTTTAGTTTTGTAAACATTAATATCACTAAAAAGGTTTAAACCCCATAGTTTACTAATAACTTCACTTATTTGTTCTCCAGGAACGGTAATTTCTTGACCAGTTCTCAAACCGGTATATGTTATAACTGTTTGCTCATTATAACCTTTTACACCAGTTACTTCAATTCCACCAAGAATATATTTCTTACCTTTATCGAAGGAAGTTTCTTGCGCATTTAAATAATTAGTGAAGGATAGTAATAGTAAAATAAATACACCCAAATATCGTTTAGACATGATATTTTTAGTTAAGTTGTTCGCTTGTCTTTCCAAATCTACGTTCTCTGTTTTGATAATTTATTATTGCTTCCCACAAGTGCTCTTTGGTAAAATCTGGCCAAAGTGTTTTCGTAAAATACAACTCAGCATATGCAATCTGCCAAAGTAAGAAATTACTTATTCTATGCTCTCCACTTGTTCTTATAAGTAGGTCTACATCGGGCAAATCTTGCGTGTAAAGATGATTATTAATTATTGATTCGTCAATAGAATCTATAGAAATTATATTATTTTTAACTTTCGTACATAGCTGTACTACAGCATTTTTTAATTCTTCTCGAGCCCCATAACTCAATGCCAAAGTAAGTGTCATATGTGTATTATCTTTGGTTCTCTCCATTACTTCCAAAAGTTCTTCGCGTACTTTTTGAGGAAGTGTTTCTATGGTTCCGATAGCTTTAAGCTTGATATTTTTTTCGTGAAGCGTTTGAAGTTCTTTTTTAAGAGAAGAGACTAAAAGTTTCATAAGGGTATCTACCTCCAACTTTGGACGGTTCCAATTTTCCGTAGAAAAAGCGTACAACGTTAAGTTTTGAACACCTAAACGCGCACAACCTTCTACCACTTCTTTTACAGCTTTGGCTCCATTTTCATGACCAAAAACTCTAAGTTTTCCTTTCTGTTTAGCCCAACGTCCATTACCATCCATGATAATAGCTATGTGCTTAGGTAGATTTTCCTTATTAATTAACTCTTCATTCATTACTCATCAATCAAAACAGCTATAACACGGTCGTTCTCCAAATGTATAGGTTAATGTTAACCCAGAGAAAACATACCAGTCATCGCTAAAGATATTTCCAAACTTCAAATTGTTATTATTAGGCAGAAGTGTGTTAGGATTACTTCCATCTAAATTATCGGTAAAAGTATAACGTGCTCCAATCTCTGCTGCGAGAATGAAACGCGAGCTTATTTTACCCTTAACTCCTATTGCCATAGGGATTGCAAATGTAGTTTTATTTCCAGATACTTGAGCATTATTGGTTGTATAATATAACTCATCATGCAAAAAAACTGAAACTCCTCCATATAAATAAGGAGTAATGGGTCTTTCGAAATCACTTTGATCGAATTCTAAAAAATTAAATTCCATCCCTAGTGAACCTTCTACAATTCCATTAGAAAAACTATAATCGCGTTCTTTTCTAGCAGAATTATCAGAATCTCTATCTGCAGCATGCAGTGTAGAAAATGTAAAAGAAGCTCTATATGCGTAGCGCTTGCTTATATTCCACTTAAACACGCCTCCAGCTGCAAAGCTATTAGGTTTTATGTACCAAGAAGACCCTACATCTCCAATGTAATTACTTCCACCTGCAAATACCCCAGCCTCAAACATCTGAGCATAAGATATTGTTGTGGTTAACATAAGCGCAATAGCTAAGATTCTAAAATTCATACCTTTTCAAAGTTTGCAAATATATACATTATGATATTTTATGAGTAATATCATTTAAATGAATGTGCTTGTAAAACAAAATTTGTGAAAAATTATTGCCTTCATTGGGATTAATTACGTCTATCTTCTCCCCATAAAAGCTTATTTCGGAGGGTTTTAAGAAAACTCTCTTCTTTAAGGTCTACCAATTTTATAGTAAAAGGGGCTCTTTCAATAAAAATTTCTGTTTCGTTATTTAATGTTGCTATTCTAGAATCTAAAGAAACTAAGAAGGTATCTTCTCGTCCAGAAACTTTCAAGCGGATTTTTGTTTTATCAGGAATTACCAATGGGCGTGCGTTTAAATTATGCGGCGCAATAGGCGTTAAAGCTAGCGCATCGGTACTTGGCGCAATTACGGGACCGTTACAACTCAAAGAATAACCAGTTGACCCTGTTGGCGTTGCCACTATGAGTCCGTCTGCCCAATAAGAAGTTAAATATTCTCCATCCAACCAAGTTGCAATAGTAATCATAGAAGTTGTATTTTTTCTGCTGACGGTAATTTCGTTTAGCGCAAAATTTACTTCTGTTTGATCTTCCATTGGAGTTTCTGCACTTACTTGAAGTAAAGCTCTTTTTTTAACCTCAAATCTATTTTTAAGCACCTCCTCTATTGCTGCTTCTATATTTTCTTTTTGCACGGTTGCCAAAAAACCTAATCTCCCTGTATTAATTCCTAAAATTGGAATATCAAGATCCCTTACAAAAAGAACCGTACGGAGCATGGTTCCATCTCCACCAACACTTAAAAAAATATCGAAGGAATTATCTAAATCGTTAAAAGAAGAAAACGTTTTGTAGGCTTCGGTAATACCAAGTGGTTCTTTTATTTGCATTAAATACTCACTTTCCAAATACACCTCGGCTTTATTGCGTTGTAATACTTCTAAAAGTTTAAGAATGTATTCTTCAGAATCTTCTTTGTAATACTGACCGTAAATACCTACTTTCATTAGCTATTTTTTATTGCTGAAATATAATAATTCTTTATCGACTTATAGAACTCGCGCACATTTTAAGTCGGCGTCAAAGTTATATTTTTAGAAATTTATCTAAGTAATTAGATCTATCTTTTAGGGCTTCAATATAAGAATCTTCTTCATTCCCAGCTATAATATTATAACTATACCTTCTAAAAGCCTGAATAATATTATTTAGACCAGAAGTTCCGAGCTTTAAAGTTATCTGCGTTACATCTCCCTCTTCATCAGAAATAAAAGCACCAAGTAATTTTCCATCGTTGCTTTCTACAATCTGAGAAATTTCACTAAAAGAATAATCTATATTTCCTTTTTCAATTATAAGAATTCCTCCAGGTTCATTTAAAAAAGGAGTTTCTTTAAACAAATTCATAATATCAATAAGCTCATAATAACCAATGTAAATATTGTTTTCATCTAAAACAGGCAATACATTGGCGTTATATTTTGCAAATGCCTCCAGCACATCCAACCAATTGGTATGCTTTTGCACATAAAATAAGTCTAAAGCATACAGATAATCGCTCACTTTTTTTTCAGGATCAAAACCCTGAACATCGTCTTCAGAAATATTTCCGAGCAGCCTATTATCTTCAACAACGGGAATATGTGTATTGGTACAATCAGAAAACATTCCTCTAACCATTTTTACCGGATAGTTAGGCAATAATGGAAGGATATCATTATTTATATAAGAATGTATGTTCATAACACAATTATTTCTTTGGCAAATTAATCAATTTCTACCACAAAAAGGCAGGCTTTAACTACTAAGTAAAAATGAAATAACACTATCCTGCTATCAATATTACAGGATTCATTAATTTTAATGCTTTTTGAGCTTGGTATGCGGGGGGCTACTTTGTATTTTTGTAGTCAATTAATATGATTTTATTTTCATGACAAAGTTAAGCGTTAACATAAATAAAATTGCAACCCTTAGAAATTCTAGAGGCGGCAATGTTCCCAATCTTTTACAAGTTGCTAAAGACATTCAAGATTTTGGTGCAGAAGGTATTACTATTCACCCAAGACCAGATGAGCGACACATTCGGTATCAAGACGCAAGGGACTTACCAAGTGTAGTACATACCGAATATAATATAGAGGGAAATCCTATAAAAAGTTTTATGGATTTAGTATTAAAAGTAAAACCTACGCAAGTAACTTTGGTTCCAGATGCAGAGGATGCCATTACTTCTAATGCTGGTTGGGACACTATTAAATACAAAGATTTTTTAGTTGATGTTATTGCTGAATTTAAAGCGAATAACATTAGAACCTCTATTTTTGTAGACCCTATTTCTAAAATGATTGAAGGCGCTGCTGAAACAGGAACCGACAGAATTGAGCTTTATACGGAAGCCTACGCTAGTGAATTTGAAAAAGGGAACAAAGACGGCATCAAACCATACATTGAAGCTGCTTTGGTTGCCAATAAAGTTGACTTAGGCATCAATGCTGGTCATGATTTAAACCTTGAGAACACTGCTTATTTTAAGCAAAACATACCAAATTTATTAGAAGTTTCTATTGGACATGCGCTTATTGCAGAATCTCTTTATTTAGGCCTCGAAAATGTAGTACAAATGTATTTGCAAAAACTAAAATAATTTTTTAGACAGCTAAATGTCTCATTGAAAAAATGACACTTATTAATCTTTGAATCCAATAATTTTTAAAACTTCTTTAAATCATGCAAATTCTTAAATCTAAAGTTATAGGAAAGGGTAAACCATTAATCATCTTACATGGTTTCTTAGGAATGTCCGACAACTGGAAAACCCTTGGCACTAAATATGCAGATGAAGGATTTGAAGTACATTTACTAGACCTCAGAAACCACGGAAAAAGTTTTCATTCTGAAGATTTTTCCTATGAAATCATGGTAGAAGATGTTTTAAATTATCTTGATTTAAATGATTTAGAAGACATTAACATAATTGGTCATTCCATGGGAGGCAAAGTAGCC
Organism: Galbibacter sp. L-19; assembly: GCF_056857615.1. Classification (NCBI taxonomy): domain Bacteria; kingdom Pseudomonadati; phylum Bacteroidota; class Flavobacteriia; order Flavobacteriales; family Flavobacteriaceae; genus Galbibacter; species Galbibacter sp. L-19. Next base: position 13,034 of record NZ_JBSXNL010000059.1, on the reverse strand, counting down.
ATGCTCCTTGCGGTTACAAATCCTGAAGTTATAAAAAGATTATTAATTGCAGATATAGCTCCAAAATATTATCCACCACATCATCAAGATATTATTAAAGGATTAAAAGCTTTAGATTTTACCAAAATTTCTTCCCGCACCGAAGCCGACGAAGAACTATCCAGTTATATTACCGACTGGGGTACGCGCCAATTTTTATTAAAGAATTTATATTGGAAAACAAAAGAAACTTTAGGATATAGATTTAATTTGGATGTTTTAGCGGAATCTCAAGAAGAAATTGGAGAAGCCCTTCCTTCTCAAAAAACGTTTCAAGGAAAAACACTTTTTTTAAGAGGATCAAAATCTGAGTACATATCTCCAAACGATACAGAGCTTATAAAATCTCATTTTCCTACAGCTTCTGTAGAAATTATTGACAATGCAGGTCATTGGCTTCATGCAGAAAATCCAAAACAATTTTTTGAAAAATCACTAACATTCCTTAACTCATAAATGTTAATTTTTTAATGATTTTTAAATATCAGCAGCCTCAAAATTGCAGATGAATAATTTTATATTAATTTTGAATAGCTAATATTCATAATTCTAAATTAACAAATTCATGAAAAAACTTACGCTTTTGGCGATGGTATTGCTTACTAGTGCCTTGACTTATGCTGGAGGATATCGAATTTCTTTGCAAGGACAAAAGCAACTTGCCATGGGGCATACTGGAGTAGCTGTTATCAACTCTTCGGAACTTGTCTTCTTCAACCCAGCTGGTCTTACTTTCTTAAACGAAAAATTTACTGTGAGTGGAGGCGCAAATGCCGTTTTCGCAAATATCAGTTTTCAAAACGAACAATATGGATGGTATACTGAAGCAAACAACCCTGTTTCTACTCCATTTAATGTATATGCCGCTTATAAAATTAACGATTGGGCTAGTGTAGGATTAGGGATCTACACTCCATATGGTAGTGGTGTTGAATACCCTACCAACTGGGAAGGCTCTCATTTAATAAACGACATTAGCTTACAAGCTATTTTTATTCAGCCTACACTTTCTATTAAAATAAATGATAAAATTAGTATAGGAGGAGGACCTATTTATGCTACTGGAGCCGTTAACTTCAATAGAAATATTGACCGTACCACCACAAATACAGAAGGAGAAAGAGCCAATGTTACTATTGACAAAAGCGGAATTGGCGCTTGGGGATATAACCTTGGTTTAATGGTTAGACCTACCGAAGAATTTACTTTAGGTATTAATTACCGCTCCGAAATACAAATGGATGCTAAAAATGGTGAAGCAGATTTCCAAAACGTCCCATCTGGAGTAGCTCCATTATATGAAGGGGTAACTTTTAACGCTTCCTTACCTTTACCAGCAGAATTAACTGTTGGAGCTTCTTACGCTATTAACGACAAATGGTTGGTTGCTTTTGATTACAATCGAGCTTACTGGAGTGCTTACGAAGCATTAGATGTTATTTTTAGTAATGGACAAGAATCTTTAAATCCTCGTAATTATAAAAACGCATCCACCTATAGATTTGGATTGCAATACAAAGCCACCAATCGTTTTACGTTAAGAGGTGGATATTATTTTGATGAATCTCCTGTGCAGTCTGGATATTTTGCTCCAGAAACACCAAGAAACGATTCTGATAACTTTACTGGAGGATTCACTTTCCAATTAAGCAATCGTTTTGCTTTGGACGCATCCTTTTTATACATCCACTTTGATGAAGTGGACGAGTCTTACGATTATTATCAAGAAAATGGTCAAAATGTGCCATTTGGAGGGACTTATAAGAACAATGCTTTTGTTCCAGGCTTAGGAATCACTTACGGATTTTAACAAATGCTAATTATTAAGAAAATGAAAAAACTACTATATATATCAATTGCAGCTATTGCATTGACTTCTTGTCAGCCTGAATTTAACGATCCAGTAGACGAACAAGGTTTTTACTCAAGCGGTGATGCCGACTTTTCAAACTTTGTTGCTGTTGGAAACTCTCTTACTGCCGGGTATGCAGATGGCGCATTGTATCTAAACGGACAACAAAACTCTTTTCCAAGTATGCTAGCTATACAATTTAAGCATGTTGGTGGAGGAGATTTTACACAACCATTAGTAAACGATAACTTTGGAGGATTATTAGCAAATGGAAATCAAATAATGGATAACCGTCGTGTTATAGTACTTGGAACAGACGGAAGTCAGACACCAGAAATCTTAGACGGAACCCCAACTACAGATATTTCAAATGTACTAGAAGGTCCTTTTAACAATATGGGAGTTCCTGGTTCTAAAATTTTTCATTTAGTTGCCAACGGTTACGGAAATATTGCTAATCTTGAAGTAGACGCAGCAAATCCATATTTTGTAAGAATGGCAAGCACTACAGATGCTTCTATTATAGAAGATGCTGCTTCTCAAAATCCAACTTTCTTTTCACTTTGGATAGGAAATAACGACATATTAAGTTATGCAACAAGCGGTGGAATTGGAGTAGACCAATCTGGGAATTTAGATCCTACTACCTATGGAGAGAATGATATTACAGACCCAAATGTATTTGCTAAAGTATATAACGATTTACTTACAGCCCTTACAAACGGAGGCGCTAAAGGGGTGGTAGCAAACATTCCAAATGTTACAACTATACCATATTTTACCACGGTACCTTACAATGCTATCCCATTAGACGCACAAACTGCAGGTGTTGTAAACCAAGCATATGCGCAATATAATGGCGGATTACTACAAGCGCAATCTTTCGGTTTAATAACTGCCGAAGAAGTAGCGCAACGTACAATACAGTTTAGCGCTGGACAAAATGCAGTTGTAATATTAGATGAAGATTTAACAGATTTAACAGGCATAAACCCAGGACTTACAAATATGAGACAAGCTACGGCTGAAGATTTACTTCCGCTAACAACCTCCTCTATTTTAGGCACATTGGCAGACCCAAATAATCCTCAATCAATTATTGGCGTTGCTGTCCCTCTAACCGACGGTCAAGCTTTAACTGCTACAGAAATTGAAATGGTAACAAATGCACAAACAGCCTACAATACAACTATTGAAGCGCTAGCTACTCAATACGATTTAGCTTTTGTAGATGTAGAAGCATTGATGAATCAATTGGCAAATGGAGGAATTTCATTTGATGGTGGAAACATTACTAACACCTTTGCTACTGGTGGCGCTTTCTCTCTTGATGGTGTGCACCCAACACAAAGAGGTTATGCAGTAATTGCAAATCAAATTATAAATGCTATTAACGAAAAATACAATGCTACTATTCCAGCTTTAAACCCTGGAGCATATCCAACTATTTTTGTGAAATAACATTATATCTTACTAAGTTTTCAAAAGCGCCTGTGTAAAACAGGCGCTTTTTTTATATCTTTAATACATAACAATTTAAACCAATCATAATGAAATTTATAATCAAAATACTTTTAACAGCTATCTCCGTAGTTATTTTAGCAAAAATACTTCCTGGCGTAGGCGTAGAAAGTTACGGAACTGCAATAATAGTTGCCATAGTTTTGGCGCTATTAAATTTTATAGTAAAACCAATTTTAGTAATCCTTACCCTTCCAGTTACCATTATTACATTAGGGTTATTCTTACTAATTATTAATGCCTGTATAATTTTACTTGCAGATTATTTTGTAGGTGGATTTTCCGTTGTAAACATATGGTGGGCATTATTATTCAGTTTACTACTATCTATTCTACAGTCTATTTTTGAATCTTTAGTAGGCGCAGAATAAATCTCGATTATTAACAAAAAGTGATTAAATCTTCTTAAAAAAGAGCATTTATTTCAGTTTAAAAATCTTAAAATTTTAATAAAATAAGACATCATAAAAGTTAACCAATTACCATTTAATGCCCTTATTTAGGACTTCTAAATGAAAACTGGAAAATAAAAATTAAGAATTTGTTTTTCAGCCTTTTAAAAACTTGGTAAACTTTTGAAAATGTTTTACTTTTGCATGCCCATTTACGGGCTATTAAATATTTTTTGAGAATGAACATTACGAAAGAGCAAATTGACGATTTAAATGCAATAGTAAAAGTTGCTATTACAAAAGAAGATTACAGCGATAAAGTAGATAGTATTTTAACCGACTACCGAAAAACTGCAAACATCCCAGGTTTTAGAAAAGGACATGTTCCAATGGGATTGGTTAAAAAGCAATATGGAAAAGCTGTTTTAGTTGATGAAGTAAATAAGCTTTTACAAGATTCACTAAACAAATATCTTACTGAAGAAAAATTAGACGTACTTGGAAATCCACTTCCTAAAGCACAAGATGATTTAGATTGGGATGCTGAAAATTTTTCTTTTGAATTTGAATTAGGTCTTGCTCCTGCTTTTGATGTTGATTTAAAAACTAAAAAAGCAATTACTCAATACCAAATCATTGCAGACGATAAAATGATTGATGAGCAAGTTGATAGAATTGCAAAACAATACGGTAAATTAATCGCTCAAGACGAAGTTACAGAAGAAAGTGAAGTTACTGGAGTTTTCAAAAATGAAGAAAAAGGACTTGAGAACAGAACAACACTTACTTTAGACAAACTTAAAGGTAAAAGAAACCTAAATAAATTTGTTGGTGCTAAAGTAGGAGATACTTTAGAACTTAAAACTAAAGGACTTTTTGAAGACGATCATGATTTGATTAACTTCTTAAAAGTAGAACATGATGAGGCTCACGATTTAGATATTGAAGTTACATTTACAATAGATGAAGCTAACAAAAGAGAAGCTACCGAATTAAACCAAGAGTTATTTGATAAGCTTTTTGGTGAAGGTGTTGTTACTTCAGAAGAAGAAATGAGAGCTAAAATCAAAGAAGATGCTGAAAAGCAATTTGCTCAACAAGCAGATCAAAGACTTTTAAATGACATTACTGAATATTTAGTTGAAAATACTAAATTTGACCTTCCTGCTGAATTCCTTACCAAATGGATTCAAGCTACTGGAGAGAACAATCTTTCTGAAGAAGAAGCTAGCGAAGAATATGCTAAATCTGAAAAAGGATTAAGATATCAACTTATCGAAGGAAAAATTATTAACAACAATGACCTTCAAGTTAGTTATGATGAGCTTAAAGAATTTGCTAAAAAATACGTACGTATGCAAATGGCACAATTTGGACAAACAGATCCAGAAGAAGAAGTTCTAGAAAACATTTCTTCACGTGTTTTATCTAATCAAGAAGAAGCTAAAAGATTGTCTGAACAAATAATGAGCGAAAAACTTGTGAATTTATACAAGGAAAAAGCAAACTTAAAGACAAAAGAGATTACTTACGAAAACTTTGTTAAAGAAGTTTATGGGTAAATCCTTATAAAATAAATTAAGTATCTTTAAGGCGTTAAACTGTAAGTTTTAACGCCTTTTTACGTACTAAAAAAACAGTAAATATAATTTATGAATTTCGAAAAAGAATTTAAGGCTTTTGCCACAAAAGATAGAGGAATTAATAGCATGTATTACGACAAAATTGTAAGCGCTATGACTCCCGTGGGACTTACCCCAAACATTATCGAAGAGCGTCAGTTAAATGCTGTTGCTATGGATGTATTTTCTAGATTGATGATGGACAGAATCATTTTTATGGGAACCGGAATCAACGATCAAGTTGCTAATATTATTCAAGCACAATTATTGTTTTTAGAAAGTGCAGACGCTTCTAAAGACATCCAAATATATATTAACTCCCCTGGAGGAAGTGTATATGCTGGTTTAGGAATTTATGACACTATGCAATACATTAAACCAGACGTAGCTACTATCTGTACAGGAATGGCGGCATCTATGGGAGCTGTTTTATTATGTGCTGGAGAAAAAGGAAAACGTTCTGCTTTGCCACACAGTCGTGTTATGATACACCAACCACTAGGCGGCGCTCAAGGGCAAGCAAGTGATATAGAAATAACAGCACGTGAAATTCTTAAATTAAAAGAAGAATTATACGAAATCATAGCTAATCATTCAGGGCAATCTATGGAAAAAGTAACCGAAGATAGTGATCGAGACTACTGGATGAAAGCTGAAGAAGCACAAGCATACGGAATGATAGACGAAGTTTTAAAAAGAACCGTCTAATTAAATAGAAAACGTAGTATTACGTTTTCACAAATGTAAAAAAATGGCGAAAGAAGAATTAGAGTGTTCATTTTGTGGTCGAAAAAAGCCAGAAACTAGCTTGCTTATAGCGGGTCTGGATGCACATATTTGCGACCGCTGTATTGAACAAGCACATGGAATTGTATTAGAAGAATCGCAACAATCTAAGAATAGTGAATTATCCTCAGAGCTGATTTTAAAAAAACCAGCTGAGATTAAGGAATATCTAGATCAATTTATCATTGGCCAAGATGCTACTAAAAAAGTGATGTCTGTTGCTGTTTATAATCACTATAAAAGATTATTACAGCCAGCCAGTAAAGACGATATCGAGATCCAAAAAAGTAACATCATCATGGTTGGGCAAACCGGTACTGGTAAAACCCTTATGGCAAAAACTATTGCCAAGATGCTAAATGTTCCTTTAGCAATTGTAGATGCTACTGTTTTAACAGAAGCTGGATATGTTGGAGAAGATGTAGAAAGTATTTTAACTCGTCTCTTACAGGCAGCAGATTACAATCTTGAAAAAGCAGAAAGAGGGATTGTTTTTATAGATGAAATTGATAAAATTGCTCGTAAAAGCGATAATCCTTCTATTACCAGAGACGTATCTGGAGAAGGAGTTCAACAAGCATTGCTAAAACTTCTAGAAGGAACTGTGGTAAATGTTCCGCCAAAAGGAGGAAGAAAACATCCAGATCAAAAATTTATTGAAGTAAATACTGAAAATATATTATTTGTTGCTGGTGGTGCCTTTGATGGAATTAATAGACATATTTCCAAAAGGCTAAACATGCAAGCAGTAGGTTACAGTGTTTCTAAAAAAGATTTAGTAGACCGTGAGAACCTATTACAATATGTTATTCCAAAAGATTTAAAAGATTTTGGTTTGATTCCAGAGATTATAGGGAGATTACCAGTGCTTACTTATATGGATCCGTTGGATGCAGAAACACTACGTTCCATCCTAACAGAACCTAAAAATGCTATTATTAAACAGTACGCAAAACTGTTTGAAATGGACGATATTGAATTTAAAATAAATGATGAAGCATTAAATTTTATTGTTGAAAAAGCAATAGAATACGAATTGGGAGCACGTGGATTAAGATCCTTATGCGAAACCATTTTAACAGATGCTATGTTTGATTTACCAAGTTCAAAAGAAAACAAACTTGAAGTAAACAAAGAATATGTTGAAGAAAAACTAAATAAGATAACTGTAAATAAATTAAAAGCAGTTTCTTAATATTTTTTATACAGCCTTATCAATAAAGCCTCCTTTTAGGGGGCTTTGTTGTTTTATTAAATTAAAAAATATATATTGTGCCATAACTCCCCTTAAATTTGAAACCAATAAGTATAAATAATTCTTTTTTTCTTCATCAATTAAAAAAAGGTAAAGAGTCGGCTTATGAAACTTTATTCAACCTTTATTTTGATAAACTTCATTATTTTTCCAAACATTACATTAACAATGATGAAGATGCCAAAGAAATAGTTCAAAATGCTTTTTACAAACTTTGGAAAAAAAGAAGCAAGCTAGCTACAGACATTAATATTAATGCTTATCTGTTCTCAATGGTAAAGAATGAATGCCTTGATTACTTAAAACATCAAAAAGTAAAAAAACAATATAAAAATCAAATTGAAAAAGATATAAATCTAATCAATCAAGAATCTCTCCAAAATAACCCCAGCTTATTACTTATTGAAAAAGAATTACATAATAAGGTTAACAATTTGATTGACCAACTTCCACCTGCCTGCAAAGACATCTTCATAAAAAGTAGGTTTAACGGTCTTAAGCACCGAGAAATTGCAGAAGAATTAAGTATCTCCCAAAAAACTGTAGAAGCTCAAATTACAAAAGCATTAAAATTCTTAAGACACGAGCTTCAAGAGTACATGGGTCTTTTTCTATAAGACACAGGTTTTAATTTTTCTAACCAAATCAATAAAAACACCTCCTTAATAACAACCTTCTATATAAATACTTAAATAAAAAGTAGAATTTTAACAATTTCACGTAAGGGTATTTTTGAGTTGAATCGTTTTATTATTATATGGACGAGAGAAGCTTAATAAAATTTATCCAAAATCAAGGAGATCTTACTTTTAAAGAAGAGGTTATTGATTGGATTAAATCATCAGAAGAAAACAGAAAACACTTTAATACAGTCAAAGCCAAATATGTTTCGAAGTTTGGCAATGAAAGTGTTATAGATATTTCAAATCAGCATAAAAAATTCAAAAAGAGAATCAGTATTAGGAAATACACCTATAGTATTGCTGCTACTGTAACTGTTTTAATTTTAGCAGGTTCTGTTTTATTTTTCAGTAATAACTCAAAGGGTTTATTCGCAAAAGGAGAATATTATGCTACGGGTATTGGAAAACAAAAAGAATTTATTTTAAAAGACGGTAGCAAAGTACAGCTTAATTCTGAAAGTAAATTGATTGTAACTTCAGATTTTAATGACTCAAACAGAACTGTTAAACTTTTTGGAGAAGCTTTTTTTGAAGTTACCAGAAATAAAGAAAAACCTTTTATAGTGGAAACAGAACAAGGCTTTTTAGTAAAAGTGCTGGGCACAAAGTTTAACGTAAAAGCATACGACAATGATCTTACGGCACAAACAACCTTAGTAAGCGGAAAGGTAGAAATTTACAAGCCACATAAATCTGCTCCAGAAATTACTTTAAAACCAAAGCAAACTGTTGTTTTTAATAAGTCGGAAAAAACCATAAATCTTATTAAAAATGCCTCTATACAGCAGTCAACATCATGGAGAGATGGAATCTTAACGTTTGACAATACATCTTTTGGGGAAGTAATTAAAAATTTAGAAAGGTGGTACAATGTTACAATCATAATAAAAGATTCTTCCATAGAAAACTATTCTTTCTCTGGAAAATTCATGAGAGATAATAATGTTCATGAAGTATTAGAAATTATAAAAACCTCATCCCCTATTCAATATAATTATGACATAGAAAAGCAAAAAATTATTTTCAGCAAACTACCTCAAAGCGAATCTTCGAGGGAATAGAAAGAAAATTAAAAAACATTCCGACGCAAATGCGCGGAATAGACAAGTCTCGAATATCGAGTAAAAGACAGGAAAAAGGAGGTGCTGGAACACCCCCTTTTAGTAAAAATCTGTCAGAATTAATCTAACATTAAAAACCGTTTAAAATTATGAAAAAAAAGCAAAACAATGCTAGGCATATTTTATGCACACATTGTTCCTCTAGAAAACTATTCCTCATCATGAAAATCTATGCATTAATTCTTTGCCTTACTATTGTAAAAATTTCAGCTTCGGGGAGCGATCTATATGGACAAACTATTAGCTTAAACTATAAAAATACTGAGCTAAAAGAAGTTTTACTAACCATAGAAAAACAAACCGATTACGTGTTTTTCTACAATAATGCAATTATAAACGAACAGGTTAGAATTAATACAAGCATAACAAGTACCAATATTGATGAAGTGCTAGAAAATGTATTAAAAGGAACCGATTTTAAATATAAGTTAATTAACAACAACATAGTACTTGCTAAAGATTTTGAGGGCACTACCCTATCCAGCAACGATTCTTATGCTAAAAATCCTCATTCTAATATTTCTATTAATAGTTTACTACAAGATAAAATTGTAATTACTGGAACAGTTAAAGATGAGTCTAGCGTACCTTTACCTGGCGTAAATATACTTGTTAAAGGCTCTGCAACTGGAACACAAACCGATTTTGATGGTAATTTCTCTATTTCGACTGATAAAAATAGTACGTTAGTTTTTAGCTACATTGGCTTACAAACTAAAGAAGTTGCAATAGACGGTTCCACAAATAAAATAAATGTCACCCTTAAATCTGATGCTAATGAACTTAGTGAAGTTATTGTTGTGGCATACAATACTCAAAGTAAATCGTCATATACTGGTGCTGCTGTAGATGTTGCTTTAGATAAAGTGGAGAATTCACCACTTCCATCCTTCCAAGAAGCGCTTCAAGGAAATGTAGCTGGGGTTCAAATTTCAACTCAAAGTGGTCAGCCAGGTGCTGCTCCAGACATTAGAATTAGAGGAATTGGATCTATTAATGCTAATTCAGACCCGCTATATGTAGTAGATGGAATTCCTGTTGTTTCTGGTAATATTTCTAGAATTGCCACTAGCTCAAATACTATTGCCGGAATTAACCCAAAAGATATTGCTTCAATTACGGTTTTAAAAGATGCATCTGCTACGTCTATTTATGGATCTAGAGGTGCCAACGGTGTTATTTTAATAACCACTAAAAAAGGTAAATCTGGAAAAACAAAATTTGATGTAAGCACACAATATGGGGTGAGCAGTATGATTGTAAGAGATTACAACAAGCCACTAAACACTAATGAACTCTCAGAATTATTGGTAGAAGGACGAGTTAATATTGGTGACACTCAACAAGAAGTCGAAGACTATATTTATAGTAGAATTGATAGAACTGTTAACACAAATTGGCTTGATGTTATTTCTAGAGATGGGGAATACAATCAATATAATATTAGTGCCAGCGGTGGAAGTGAAAAAACAAGTTTCTATGCTTCTTTAGGTTATTTTGATCAAAAAGCAGTTATAATAGGAATTGATTATAAAAAGTTAAACGCAAAATTAAATGTTACACACCAAGCCACTGAAAAATTAAAAATTAACATGGGTGTTTCTGTGAGTAATCAGAAAATAAACACAAATGAAGATGGTGGTAATGCCGCAAACCCAGTTAGAGCTATTTATAGAACAGTTCCATGGGAACCTGTTTATAACGAAGATGGATCTTATAATACAGACATTTTACTAACATACAACCCAGTAGGATTGGTTAATGAAGATATTAGAGAAACAAAACTTTATGGAATTCAAGGAAATTTAGGACTTACCTACCAATTTACAGATAATTTAAGCTTTGAAACTAAAGGGAATGTAGATTTTAACTTAGCAAATGAGTTTGAATATAACAATCCAGATTTTGGTGTTGCTCGAAACAAAGGTGGAGAAGGAACTGCGTATGATAATAATATTTTAAATTACAACATTACCAACTTATTGAAATACAATTGGGAACTAAATAACAACCATCGTCTCAACTTTCTTTTAGGTCAAGAAGCTCAAAAAATAGATCAGAGCGATGTTTATGCAAATGCAAGTAATTATGGAGCTCCAGGGTTAACAACTCTTGAAAATGCCTCTGTATATGAAAGTGCTTCTAGTAGTAAAAGTGCTTCCTCTATAATTTCATACTTCTTCAACACCAACTATACATTAATGAATAGGTATATTTTAAATTTAACTGCTAGAAGAGATGGTTCTTCAAGGTTCGGTTCGGATGTACGCTATGCTAACTTTGGCTCTATAGGGGTAGCTTGGAATTTAAGCTCAGAAAAATTTATGGAAAACCAAAGCTTTATAAAACAATTAAAGTTGAGAAGTAGTTATGGGGTAAATGGAAACCAAGAAATTGCAAATTTTGCTTCACGTGGACTTTATGAAACGGGTGAGGATTACAATGGAGACCCTGGTTATGCTTATAGTCAACAATCCAATCCGCAACTTACTTGGGAGAAAAATAAACCATTTAACGTAGGAATGGATTTCAATTTAATAAATAGAATAAGCGGAACGGTAGAATATTACACAAGAACCACTTCCGATTTACTGTTTGAAGTACCTATTTCTGCTACCAATGGAATTACAGATTATTTAGCAAACATTGGAGAAATGAAAAATTCAGGTTGGGAATTGGCTCTTAACACTATCAATATTGACAACCCAAATGGTTTTAGCTGGTCTACTAACATTAATTATACTTCAAACAACAATGAAATAACCAAATTAGATTCTGATGAACCTATTATTGGAGATGAATATATTAGAGAAGTAGGAGGAGATTTTTACTCCTTTTATATGCCTGGTTATGCTGGAGTTGACCCAAACAACGGAGATGCTTTATGGTATACAGACGGCACAGAAACTCAAACTACAAATGAGTATAGCCAAGCAAATCCTTATGAGCAAGGAAGTGCACTTCCAGACTTTTATGCAGGTCTTACCAATACTTTAAGCTATAAAGATTTTAGCTTGTCGTTTATGTTTTACCTTAATTATGGAAATAAAGTTTACGACTATTGGGGGAGATATACTAATAGCGATGGTAGCGCAGGACTTAATGATAGAGGAAACATGACCCGAAACATCTACGAAAACAGATGGCAAGAACCCGGAGACATTACAAATGTTCCTAAAGTTGTGTGGAGTAATGATCAATCTGGAAGTTCTAGTCAACATTCTTCCAGATTTTTATACGACGGTACTTACTTAAGGCTTCGTGATGTAACTTTTTCATATTCATTACCAGAAGATATTTCTAATAAATTAAACATTAGTAACCTTAGATTCTACATCAAAGGAACGAATACGCTTACATGGGTAAAAGATAAAAAAATAGAAATGGATCCTGAGGTTGGTGTAAATGGTAAATCTGATTTGAGAATCCCAATTTCAAAACAATTCTTATTCGGTATAGACTTTTCATTCTAAAAATAAAAAACATGACATTCAATATTAAACATATAATTAGTTGCTTCTGTGCAATTATTGCACTTTCGGCATGTAGCAGCGATTTTCTAGATATAGACCCAGAACAAAATGTTCCTTCAGAAAATGCCGTTGTAGACATTAAAACACTCCATACACTACTCCCCATCTGTAAGACAGTTTAAATATATATCTAATTATTTATGATGCTATTCTTTTTGTATTATAAATTTGATCAGGTGGTACTTTTCCTATTTCAGTATGCCTTCTTTTGGTGTTATAGAATTCAATAT
>NZ_JBSXNL010000058.1:0-18004 GCF_056857615.1 Galbibacter sp. L-19 | reverse complement strand
AGCATACTGAATTACTTATTTTGCTTCTTGTTTATATCACTTGGAGTAGATATGTCTTAAGGAATATAAGAGTATAGCTATACAATATTCCCGAAAATTAAACTCGCAAAATATTTCTCGGAAAAGGGACGGCATAAAGCCACCGCTATTTCCATGCTCGTTTATTCCGTTTCCTTTCCACTCCAAAATTTTGGCTTCCGTTTGGGTTATGCTCAAATATTGTTTAACCTGCCTGTCGGCAGACAGGTCTAAAAATTTCATTATTATGGAAACAAAAACAAAAGCAAGCGGTGTAGCAAAAAAACAAAGTGCTACTGTTAAAAAGGACGTTCAAAAAAAGTTGAATCAGGATGCTGTTGGGAAAACGGTAACACCAGTACCTAAGGTTGTTCCTCAAAAGCCTGAAATTAGTTTGGATGAGCGTATCCAGAAGTTTGAAAAGTTACGAGGCTTGGCAACCCAACGGGAACGCTTGGCAGAGACCTTAACCGAACTCACCAAATTTAATTACAATCAGGATGGTTCGAGTAGTTTCTTTATTCGAGATTCCCGTCATCTGGAATTTAAAACCACCAATTCAAATCTTATCAAATTGGTGACCTCGCATTTACAATCCACTTTAGAACAGCGTAAAGCTGAAATTGAACAACAAATTGTTCAGTTTGAGCTGTAAATCTTAAAGTGTTATTTTATCAAAAAGCTTACTCGCAAGAGTGGGCTTTTCTTTTTTTAATCTAAAATTTTAACATCATGTATTTAAATCATTTACAACAGGACGAGATTTTTATTCCATCAGAAATAAAATCTTTTGAAAGCATCACTGGAATTAAGTCCCGTAGCGGGCTTGAAAATGTCATTGTATCCAATGGCAAAATTGTTAATGTGGTATCCAAAAGTTATGGGCATATTCCTAATGAACTGTTTTTCCACAAGGCAGAACAACTTTTGGTAGATGCCAATCTAAAGTATCGTAAACGAACCATCAATCGAAATGACAGAGCGTTTGTGGTTGATTTTATCATCGACAATGACAATCTATTTGAACTTAAAAATAAACAAGACCAAATACTACCCATGCTCCGTTTTAAGAATTCTTATGATGGGAGTGAAAAAACTTCTGGTCACTTTGGTTTTTATAGGAAAGTATGCGCCAACGGACTGCATGTTTCACAAGCTAAAATTGCCTTTTCCATTAGACACACTAAAAACAGTACGAATTTGATTATGCAAAACCTACATCAACTTTTCGATAAATTCTTGGATAATGAGTATTATGGTGTAACGCAAAAATTTAAGGAACTTGAAGCTATCGAAATTATCGATATCAAAGCCTTTGTAAAAGATATTCTTGATAAAACGAAATTGTTCCGTTTTGAATGTAGTGACCATAACGACGAGCCTTCCAAAAAATCACGGGAGCTTATTGAATTGATTGAAAATGAGTCATCTTCAATTGAAGCAAGACCCTCATTGTGGACGGGATACAATGCTTTTAACTGGATGCTTCACAACACCCTTAAAAAAGGCTTTGCGCAACAGGAAAAATTGGATAAAGTGCTGTTTGATGAAATTTATGAAATGGTTTAATCGCTCATTGAGAGTTTAATTACCCGATCTTTTAGGTCGTAATTTAAAAACAATTTCTATTGAACACTTCGATGAAGTTGATTCTGTCAAATACTAAGGTTACTCTAGTACCTTTAAACTGGAGTATTTTATTCAATAGCGATACATGGTTTTGTTCAGCACATTACCCTACATACCGCTTCTCTTTATTTCGGGTAAAGCATTGCTCAAAAGACATCTTGGAAAAAAGCCTTTGGTTTTATTGTAAGGACACTTTTTGAATTCATATATAAGTGAAATGGTACACCTGCATAAAATCAAAGGCTTAGATCCGCTTGATCGGAATTCCTTTGTTGCGTTTAATTTTGATAAACATCACTTATCTTCTTATTATTGCATATATTGACTAAATATAATTTTATATGTTATCTAGAAAAGCAAAATATGCCCTTAAAGCACTTATTTATATGCATGAACATCCTAAGGAGATTCCCATTCCAGTAAAGGTAATTTCTGATGAACAAAAAATTCCTTATAAATTTCTAGAGACTATTATGAGTAATTTAAAGCAAAATAGGATCATAAAAAGTCATCGGGGGCCAAAAGGAGGATATAGCTTTGTTATACAACCTGAAGCTATTACCGTAGCTTCGGTTATGCGAATTATGGATGGTCCGATTGCATTAACTACCTGTACTTCAGAAAATTTTTATGAAAAGTGTGAAGAATGTATAGATGAACACATCTGCAAAGTGCGTAAATTATTCATAGATGTACGAACAGAAATGTTGCCTGTTTTAGAAAAGTCCATTACAGAGATGTAATTTTTTTACGCTACTGATCTGAAAGGTTTATGCTGAAGTGGCATGATAGATTGTTAATGTTGATGTGAGTATTATTACTAAGCCAACTACAATCATTAGTATTCTTTTATTAATTTTTGATGCAAGGAAAGCTCCTAATGGTGCTGCAATGACTCCCCCAATAATGAGCCCGAGTACTACTTGCCAGCTGTCAACCCCAACATAAAAAAGAAATATACCTGTTGCAAAAAAGGTAACAAAAAATTCAGCAGTATTCACTGTCCCTATTGTGATTCGAGGATTTTTCCCCTGATTGATAATATTAGAGGTTACAATAGGTCCCCAGCCACCACCACCAATGGCGTCAAATAGACCTCCAATGAATGCTAATAGTCCCGCTCTCTTAACTTTTTCTTTTTCTTTAAACTTATTTCGAATTCCTTTGTAGAGAATAATGCTTCCTAGTATTAGTAAATAAGCAGAGATGTAAGGTTTAACAAATCCTCCATTTAAAACATCGGAGAGTAAGTATGCTCCTAATACAGCGCCAATGACACCAGGAACAACAAGTCGGACTAATAAATTTTTATCAATATTTTTAAATTTTAAATGTGATAAACCGGATACTCCTGTTGTAAAAACCTCGGCCATATGAACGCTGGCTGATGCTATTTTTGGAGATACCCCAAAATGTAGCAGTAAAGCACTGCTACTTGCTCCATAGGCCATCCCTAAAGCGCCATCTATTAGTTGTGCACAAAATCCTATGCCTATAAATGTATAAAAGGTACTGTCAAAAGAAAAGGTGAATTCTTCACTTTGCGTAATAATATATATAAAGTAACCAATCAATAATAGCTTTAAGCTAAGTATAGCCCATCCTATTTGTTTATAACTGATATTTAGAAATTTTCTCTTCATAAGTTGAATTGTGAACATATATAATGCTTGTAATTAAATATTCGGCTAATATATAAAAAATATTAATTCTATGGGTTAAGTAGGATTAAATAAAAAAGCATCCTCTAGATAGAGGACACCTCGTTCAACTAAAACTAACTATGAAACATTTATGTGGTCATTATAAGCTACTAGGGAATCACTAATTTATGTTATGTTCGAATGTTGAGCATTGCTTATAATTTTAGCATTTATAAATTCATACATTATATTGTTAAAAGCTACGGGTTGTTCCATCATTGGAACATGCCCACATTCATTAATAAGGGATAATCTTACAGACGGAAAGGAGAGGTAAAACTCTTCGGCTACAGAAATCGGGGTTATATTATCCTGCATTCCCCAGATTAGTTGAATAGGGATTTTAATAGTATGCAGCTCATCTTTTAAACTTTGTCTTTTGGCGTCTTTTATGAGGCTAATGATGGATAGGAGATTTTTTTTATCTTGGATATCTGTAAGGATGTTGTTTATTAATTTTTCCTCAACAACTTCTGTTTTATAAAAAAATTCTGTAATTTTTGATTTTATGTAGGTATAATCATTGATTATAGTAAATTGATTATTTATTGAACTGTCATAAAGTCCAGAACTTCCTGTTAAAACTAAGCCTGCTACATTATATTGATACCTTAAGGTATAAAGCAAAGCCACATGTCCTCCAAGCGAATTTCCAACAAGTATGGGATCTTTAATTTGATGTATAGTGATGTAATTTTTTAAAAAATCCACCAATTCTCTTAATGGAGAGATAGATGTGTTTTGTTTATAAATTGGTAATTCAGGAGTATATATGTTATACAAATTTGAGAGATCACTTTTTACCAAATTCCAATTACTTAGAGATCTAAATAGGCCGTGAATTAATATTACATTTTGTTTTTTGTGTCTCAGTGTAATACTATCATTTGTTTGAGCTATATGCATTTTATTTTTTTAGGAATTAAGGATAGAGCAAAGATATAATAATTTTTTATATCATATTAAATCGATAGGATTTATAGATTTAAAAAAGTTGTTTATATTTGTTGCATAAAACAAACAAATAGATGTTAACTGTCTTTTTAAATATAATGTGTAGCATGTTGGAACTAAACAAGTGGGAGGATCCAGTATATGCTTTTTAATTTGGAAGTGCATTGCTAATTCTGATTCCCCATTGAAAAATGGGGAATTTTTTATGACTAATGATTAATTAAAT
The DNA here is from genome assembly GCF_056857615.1 of Galbibacter sp. L-19. NCBI lineage: Bacteria > Pseudomonadati > Bacteroidota > Flavobacteriia > Flavobacteriales > Flavobacteriaceae > Galbibacter > Galbibacter sp. L-19. The sequence continues at coordinate 13,474 of NZ_JBSXNL010000058.1, read as the reverse complement.
ACGAGATACATGAAAAAACTAAACGATCATAATGAAATTTTATCGCAAGGATTATATAATACGGTAATGTATCGAATAGAGCGAGCTGCTGCTATAATAAACGCTTCAAAGGAAATTAAAGATATTTTAAAAAGACCTGTAAGAAAAATCCATATAACCATTCCTCTTGCATTAGATAATGGGAAAGTAGAAGTTTTTGAAGGGTATAGAATTATTCATTCAATACTTATGGGACCTTCAAAAGGGGGAGTGCGTTATAGTTTGGAAGTCAATGAGGATGAAGTAGCTGCTTTAGCTGCATGGATGACTTTTAAAACTGCCTTAGTTGAATTGCCTTTTGGGGGAGCAAAAGGCGGAATTAATTGTGATCCACTTTCTCTTAGTGAAGGGGAGTTGGAACGGCTCTCTAGAAAATATGCACGTGCAATGAAGGATGTATTTGGTATAAATAAAGATATTCCAGCACCTGATATGGGAACAGGAGAACGTGAAATGGCCTGGATATTGGATGAATATAATAAGACTTCTGGGGAAAATTCTTTAGGGGTTGTAACAGGAAAACCCATTATTTTAGGCGGATCCAAAGGAAGAGAAGCCGCCACAGGAAGAGGTGTTATGATTACAGCTCTGGAATTATTAAAAAAACTAGGGAAAGATCCAAAGCATACCTCTGCAGTAATTCAGGGGTTTGGGAATGTGGGAAGTCATACGGCCAGATGGCTTTCAAAACAAGGTATTAAAATTATTGCTATTTCCGATCATAGCGCAGCATTTTGGAATCCTAATGGAATTCCTGTAGAGGAAGCCATAGCCTATAGTAAGTCAAACGGGAATACCTTGAAGGGATTTTCTCAAGGGACTCCAATCGCACATGAAGAACTTTTTGAAATCCCTACGGATATTCTTATACCGGCTGCTAGTGAAAATGTCATTACTGAATCAATTGCCTATAAAATACAAGCCGCTATTATCATTGAAGCTGCTAATGGTCCTCTGGTTCCTTATGCTGATGAAATATTGGCTAAAAAAGGGATCTATGTTCTCCCCGATATTTTAGCAAATGCAGGAGGTGTTATTGTATCCTATTATGAATGGATACAGAATCGGTTAGAGCAGTATTGGTTGGAAGAAGAGGTGTACTACCGACATGATGAAAAAATGAAGGCGGCCTTTAATAAGGTTTGGTATAATACAGAGAAATATAAGGTTACCTTACGTACGGCCGCTTATATTACGGCACTTAAAAAATTAGAGGTGACCTATCGTTTTAAAGGGAGGCATTGAATTAACAGCCCCGTGACCGAGTGGCTAGGTGAAGCTCTGCAAAAGCTTTTACAGCGGTTCGAATCCGCTCGGGGTATCATATAAATTAAGTGAAATGAGTAAAATACATACAAGCCGGTTAAAGCAATTAACAGGTAAAGCAATGTGCTTCATTGTTCTATTATATGCTATAGGAGCCTGCAAAGAAACTGTTCATTCCAGTTTGTCCTGGACTAAAGACACGGATATACAACTTTCAGAAATTAAGTATATCGATAGTATTGTGCAATGGAAAAATAAACGAGTTGCGGCATTGAAAGCTCAAGATGGATGGTTAAATCTTATAGGACTATTTTGGCTTCATCAAGGGAAAAATACCATTGGTTCAACTAAAGGGCATGATATTATTTTTCCTAAGAATAAGAGTAGTCGAGATATAGGTCATTTCCGTTTAACCCATGAGGGGGTGATTACTTTCTATGCCAGTCAAGGGGTTACGGTAAGAGCAAATAATGTTCCTGTTAAGGAAATAACTGTTTATCCCTCCAAAGAAACAATTATTTTATCTCATAATACATTGCGATGGTTCATTATTAAAAGAGGAAACAGTTTTGCCGTAAGGGTTAGAGATTTAAACAACGAATTGGTCGATAAATTTACAGGGACAGCGAGCTTTCCAATAGATAGCAAATGGAGGGTTCGGGCAAAATTTCAACCCGTACCTTTGCGAACAATACCAATAAACGATGTAACAGATCGAACCAGTGAGCAAAATTCACCAGGAACACTTTATTTTACAATAGGAGAAAAAGAATTTCACTTAGATGTTCTAAGGGAGGGAAGTAAACTTTTCATAGTATTTGGGGATCAGACCAATGGCATGGAAACCTACCATACAGGCAGGTTCTTATATGCTGAGACTCCTAATAAAGCCGGCTATACGTGGCTGGATTTTAACAAGGCTTACAATCCACCTTGTGCCTTTACTGCTTTTGCAACTTGTCCGATTCCTCCAAAACAAAATATACTTACAATTCCAATTACGGCAGGTGAAAAGAAATATAAGGAATTAGGATATTCGAAGGATCAAATCGAAGTCAACAAAGATTTTAATATTCATTTTTAAATCAAATTATGTATGGGAGCTGTTAAAAAGATAATGAAGCAAAAACATCTGTTGCAAATAGATGCCTTTAGTACCGAAAGCGGAATACATTATATTGGAATACCGATACAAGTTTCTACATTTGGGGAACCCTTGGGAAGCGCACCTATTTTGGTAATCAATCACGGTGTTCAAAAAGATATATCAGAAAAGAGTCACATGGCATTTGGAAATCTAGCCATAGATTCCTCAAATATTACGATTGCATCTTTGTGTTTTCCACGAGGAATGGCTCCCGAATTTTTATATGAAAGCTATAAACATTTCAATACTGAAGATATAAAAGCTCTTGTTATTTCAGCTTTTCAATTAATGGGGCATACCATGTCAATGACTATTAAAGTAATAAATTAAAAAAATTTAATCATTAAATCTATTAAACCGATAGACTATATATAATTAATAAAGTAATCCAAATAAAATTTTTATGAAATATTATAAAATTATCAGCTTAAGCATTATTTTTTTAAGCTTCTATAGACTTTCCGCTCAAAACGTATTACAAGGAAAACTGATTGATGGTCAAACCAAAGAATCCTTATCTGGAGCTACTGTACAGATAAAAGGTACTAATATTGGAACATCAACTGATGTGGAAGGCAGTTTTTATTTAGAATTTGATCAGAACTTTCCTGTACAATTAACCTTTACTTATTTAGGGTATCATACAAAGAGTTTAACGGCAAAGGACAATAGTTTTCTAGAGATACCTTTGTATTTAGCGTCCTCTTCACTTTCTGAAATTGTAGTGACGGCCAGAAGGCGCAGCGAGTCCGCATTGGAGGTTCCTATTCCTATTTCGATTATAGATGCTTCTCAAGTTGAAGAAACAGGGGCGTTTAATGTCAATAGAATAAAAGAACTGGTTCCCTCTGTACAATTGTATTCTTCTAACCCTAGAAATACGACCCTAAATATCCGGGGGCTCGGTTCAACCTTTGGGCTCACCAATGATGGAATTGATCCCGGAGTAGGATTCTATGTGGATGGTGTATATTATGCTAGACCGGCGGCAACCACCCTGGATTTTATAGATATAGAACAAATTGAGGTGCTTAGAGGTCCCCAAGGAACACTCTTTGGAAAGAACACGACTGCCGGGGCATTTAATATCACAACCAGTAAACCTAGTTTTACACCAGAAGCTGGTTTTGAAACAAGCTTTGGAAATTACGGTTTTATCCAGGCAAAGAGCTTTGTGACGGGGCCCTTGGTTTCGGATAAACTGGCCGGAAGAATATCGTTTTCTGGGACGCAAAGAGATGGAACTATTTATAATGTAGCACGGGATGAACATGTAAATGATCTAAATAATATTGGTTTCAGGGGTCAATTGTTGTACACACCAAATAATGCCATTAAAATTTTACTTTCAGGGGATGCCTCTAGCCAAAAACCTAATGGATATGCTCAGGTTTTTGCCGGGGTAGTAACTACTCAAAGACCTGATTTTCGTCAATTTGAACAAATCATAGCGGATCTTAATTATGAATTACCTAGCAGGAATCCTTTTGACAGAATTATCGATCATGATACACCATGGCGTTCCAAAAATCAATTGGGGGGATTGTCACTTAATGCAGATTTTCAACTTTGGAACGGCACATTAACTTCTACCACAGCATGGCGGTATTGGAATTGGGGGCCTTCCAACGATAGGGATTTTACAGGATTACCGGTTTTAAACTTATCTCAGGCACCTTCCAGACACGATCAATGGTCTCAGGAAATAAGATACGTAGGCGATTTCACATCCAATTTGAGTGGAGTGATCGGGATATTTATATTAGGACAAAACCTAAAATCTGACCCTGTACATACCCAAGAATCCGGAGCCGCTCAATGGCGTTTTGCTCAGAATACGCAGGATCCGGCATGGCAAACACTGGGCTTGTTGGACGGATATGGAATAAAAACCAAAAACCGATTGGAGAGTTTTAGTGGGGCTGTTTTTGCCAATGTAGATTGGAAAATTAACGAGAAGCTTCATCTTTTACCCGGTTTGCGCTTTAATTATGATACCAAAGAAGTGGAATATAATAGGAAAACCTATGGAGGGTTACAAACGGATGATCCGGATTTAATAGCGCTTAAAGAGCGAGTATATTCAGACCAAGCCTTTAATGTGGATGTAAACAATACCAATATTTCAGGGCAGTTAACCTTACGATACCAGCCCTTAAAAGCCTTAAACACCTACGCTACCTTTTCTACAAACTATAAACCCATAGGTGTCAACCTTGGGGGGCTACCCACCCAGAATGGAGAGCCACTACTGGAATTAGCAGAAGTGAAACCTGAGTATGTAACACATTTTGAGATTGGTTTTAAATCCAAACCGACAAGTAATTCAACTTTTAACCTTTCTTTTTACAATACTTTCATATCGGATTTTCAAACTGTAGTGCAGACACCGGAACTTGGTGTAAATAGAGGGTATCTGTCCAATGCCGAAGAGGTAAGGGTATTTGGAGCTGAACTCGATGGTACAATTCGTCTCAATGAAAATATAGCTTTCAAAGGCTCTTTGGCTTATACCGATGCGAAATATGAATCTTTTACCAATGCACCGGTTCCCCTGGAAGAAGTAGGAGGGAACCAGGCATTTAAGGATATTTCAGGAGGGAAACTACCGGGAGTATCTAAATGGACGGGATCTTTAGGGGGAGAACTAACTTCTAATCCATTGGAAATTTGGGAGCAACAGGGAACATTGTTCTTAGGAGTGGACAGTTATTTTAGAACGGAATTTTCATCCAGTGGTTCCCCGTCCAAATATTTAAATATACCCGGATACGGGCTTTTTAATGCCAGGGCTGGATTTAGAGCCTATAAAGGACTTTCTATATTTGTTTGGGGCAGAAACCTCTTTAATAAGAATTACTTCGAACAATTGCTGCCCGCAGGAGGAAGTGCAGGACATTATGCAGCTGTATTGGGTGATCCCGGAACTTACGGAATAACCCTAAAATATAGTTTTCTTTAATAAATACACGCTATCCTATCAGCATATCTTAATGCTATATAACTATGAATCAAACAACCATAAAATTATAATGACAGCAAAAAATAATCGCGTTTTTATAACGCTAATCCTTCTTTTATTTACCATAACAATTTATGGGCAACAAACATACAGTTTAAAAGGACAAATCAAAACCTCTACGGGGGTACCAGTTCCAGGAGCTACTATATTTATTAAAGGAACAGAGCAGGGAACAGTTACCGATTTTGATGGTTATTACACCATACAAGTAGCGGGGAATGAAGTATTGTCTATTTCCAGTATAGGATTGAAATCTGTGCAAAAGAAGGTTTTGGGACTGAGAGTTCTTGATGTAATACTTGAGGAACTTACAGAAGAACTAAATGAAGTGGTGGTAGTGGGCTATGCAACCCAAAAAAAAGAAGATCTTACTGGGGCTGTTTCTTCGGTAGCTGATAAACTTTTACAAGATAGACCGGCCTCTTCAGTGGATCAACTTCTTCAAGGTGGGGTCGCCGGGGTTCAGGTTACGCAGACATCAGGACAGCCAGGGGGAGGAATTAGTGTTCGTATCCGTGGGGGTGGCTCTATTCAGGGGGGGAATGAACCCCTATATGTAATCGATGGATTTCCAGTGTATAACAATGATCTTTCCCTTGGCGTGGTCTCTGGGAATACAACCAACCCGCTTTCATCTTTAAACCCTTCCGATATTGCCAGTATCAATGTATTGAAAGATGCTTCAGCTACAGCTATATATGGTTCCCGGGGAGCAAATGGGGTAGTGATTATAACTACCAAACAAGGGAAAAAAGGGAACCCGAAGGTGTCTTATGAAATAAATTACGGGATACAGGAACTCCGAAGAAAGATAGGGGTTATGAATGCTTCTGAATTTGCAAAGCTTAGAAATGAAGCTTTGTTGGACAGGAACCCAACACAAGGACCTTACCAATATTTAACTCCTGATCAAATTGCAAATTTGGGAGCAGGCACGGATTGGCAGGAGGCTGCATTTCAAGCTGCCCCAATCTCAACACATCAACTTACCGTTTCCGGAGCGGGAGATCGTACCAAATATCTAATTTCGGGAAGTTTTTTTGACCAGAAAGGAATTATTAAGAATACAGGATTTAACCGTATCAGTACCCGGATAAACCTAGAGACCAAAATCAATGATGATTTTCAAATTGGGTTTCATCTTACAGGAAGTAAAACCAATAATAAACTGGCTCCCTCGGGACTTGTTTCAGCACTCCTTACGATGCCGCCTACAGCTAGTATTTACGATCAAAACGGCAATTTTACTTTACGAAACCCTTTTGAGAATGTCATAACAAATCCTATAGCATCACTTGAATTGCAAACCAATAAAAGCAAAAATCTCAGGATTCTGGGAACCGTGTACGGGGAGTACACACTTTGGAATCGGCTAAAATTAAAAGTCTCATTGGGAACAGATATTAATAATTTAAAAGAGGAGTCATATTTGCCAACCACCCTTTATGAAGGAAGTCTCGTTGGTGGAGAGGCCAGAATTGCAGCTCTGGAAGCCTACTCTTGGCTTAATGAAAATACACTGACCTATAAAAATGTATTTGGCAAACATAGTGTAGAGGGATTGTTGGGATTTACCCAGCAACAATATACTAATGAGCATTTTAATGCCGGATCCCAAAATTTTGTAACTGATGCCCTTACTTTTAACAATTTAGGAAGTGGTTCAGTGGCCTTATTGCCAGGTTCCAACACGTATTCATGGAGTCTGCTCTCTTATTTGGGAAGGATTAATTATAATTATGATCAGCGGTATTTTATAACGACAACTTTTCGGGCTGATGGTTCTTCTAGGTTCGGAAGTGATAACAAATGGGGTTATTTTCCATCTGTTGCATTGGCCTGGCGAATTAGCAACGAAGCGTTCTTTAGTCCTCTTGAAAATACCATCAGTAATTTAAAACTAAGGGTAAGTTATGGAACTACAGGGAATCAGGAGATAGGCGTGTATCAGTCTTTATCCACCCTAAGTGCAGTACGTGTGTTATTGGGAACTGATTTTGTCACCGGATTTACACCCGATAGGATTGCCAATAGTGAGCTTGGATGGGAAACGACCAAACAGACTGATGTAGGTCTAGATGTTGGATTTTTTGATAACCGTATTAATTTAACACTTGACGCCTATTATAAAAAAACCGAAGATTTGCTCCTGAATGTTGAAATTCCATGGACCAGTGGTTTTGCCTCTTCGCTACAAAATTACGGTTCGGTTGAAAATAAAGGACTGGAAGTAGCCGTTAACACCGTCAATTTTGAAGGAGATTTTAACTGGAATTCCGGATTTAATATTTCCCTTAACAGAAATAAAGTCATCAGCATAGGAGATGGAAATACTGATTTTATATTGGGAGGGAACTTCAATGGGGATTATATTATTAAGGAAGGACAACCCTTAGGATCTTTTTATGGAGCTGTTGCCAATGGGATATTACAACCTGGGCAAGAAACCGAATTGGGTGCTTTAACAGGAAGAAATGATCCACAGCCAGGAGATCGTATTTATAAAGATATTGATGGGGATGGCACTTTTTCTACGGCTGCTGATCGGGAAATTATAGGGAATGCCCAGCCGGATTTTATTTTTGGACTAACCAATACCTTTAATTACAAGAATATTGATTTGAATATTTTGTTACAGGGCTCCGTTGGAAATGAGATTCTTAATGGCAATCGTCAAGTACTGGAACTATTGACAGGACAGCAAAATGCTTCTTTAGAAGCTGTGAATCGTTGGTCAGAAGAAAATACAGTTACAGCTATTCCCAGGGCTTCGGCAGATCCATCCAATATTTTTCTCAACCGTTTCGTTGAAGACGGATCCTATCTGCGTTTAAAAAGTATTGTGTTAGGTTATACGTTTCCTAATGCCATCACTTCTAAATTTTTTGTTAGCAACTTAAGACTATACCTAACAGCACAAAATCTATTGACTTGGACAAAATACACTGGATTTGACCCTGAGGTAACCTCTGCTGGTAATACAGTAACTAAAGGATATGACGCAGGGGTATATCCCACATCGCGAAGTATATCGGCAGGACTTAAAGTAACCTTTTAAATTATAATGAAAATGAAGAAATATACCTTGATTAGCCTTTTAGTTTTATCATTTCAGGCATGTACTGACTTGGAAGAATCACCTGAATCAAATTTGACAGTCGATCAATTTTACAATACCAGTGAAGATGCAGAGTCCGCTGTTAATGCTATATACCATAGGATGTTTACCGAATGGTTGGTGCTATATAACCGCCAACTGATGATGCTTGAAATGGCTACCGATGATGTAAGCGCTGGTCCAAGAACACGAAGCTCTCAGGTTATCGATCTCTCTAAAATCAATTATGTTCCGAATAATACGGGACTTAATTGGACATGGCAATATAGTTATGACGCCATTAACCGTGCCAATATTGCGATTGATCGTATTGCACTGTTACACCCCGATGTTATAGATTCAAAACTTCAAAATCGTTTAATTAATGAAGCGAAATTTCTACGAGCCTGGAATTATTTTAATCTGGTCAGATGGTTTGGAAGTGTTCCGCTTATTCTTAAGGAAACATCTTCTTTGTCACTGGAGAAATTGCAGGTGTCCAATACTGCTGAGTCCCAGATTTATGAACAAATTATAAAAGATTTGGAAGCTGCAGAAGCGTTGCCGATTCCAGGATCTTATGCAGATATAGATGCGGGACGCGCCACGGCGGGAGCAGCTAAAATATTATTAGCCAAAGTATATCTAAGAAAAGGAGAGTGGCAAAAGTCAGCAGCTAAAACAAAGGAACTTATGGACTCAGGATGGTATGGGCTTTTTGAAGAGTTTGCATCCGTTTTTAGCCCAGAATCAAAAAATGGAAAGGAGCATATTTTTTCCATTCAGTTTAATGGAGATGCCTCTTTAAATAATGGTTTGTCTTGGTTTTCACTCCCCTTTGAGTTTAATGGAGAATACGTGGATGCTCCTAATCCACAAAGTGATTTATATCAAAGTTATCAAGAAGGGGATACCAGAAGGAATGTAACCTTTGCGAAGGAATTGTCTGATCCTACTACGGGTGCAAAAGTAACACTTGCAAATTTAAGTTATGTGAAATACTTTGACCCAGAAGCAGCCTATACCCCGCAATTATCCCGGGTAAATATTCCGCTACTGCGCTATGCCGATGTCTTGCTCATGCATGCAGAGGCATTAAATGAATTAGAAGGTCCTTCTGATGCAGCCTATGAAGCTGTTGATAAAGTAAGGAAACGAGCTCATGTGGCTCCTTTAAAAGAAATAGCACCAAGCTTAAACAAGGAAGCATTCAGAGATAAGATTTATGAGGAACGAAGAAAGGAACTTGCCTTGGAATATCATCGCTGGTTTGACCTTACCCGTAGAGGAGCCGATTATTACGTAAAAATGCTTCATAGGGCAGGCAAAACAAATGCTGCACCTAGGCATGTAAAGTTCCCTATTCCCCAACGAGAATTGCTATTAAATCCCAATTTAAAACAAAGCCCTGAATGGGAGGGGTATTAACCAAAAAAGCATATTTATATGAAAACAAATTCTATTGTATTAACAACCCTTTTAATCGGAATACTACTTAGTTCGATTTCATGCGAAACACCCCATAAGAAAAAAGATATTGTGGCTGTAAATGAGACCAAGAAACCAAATGTTGTATTGATTTTAACGGATGATCTGGGCTATTCAGACATAGGAGCTTATGGATCACAGATTCAAACCCCAAACTTAGATGCATTGGCTTCAAATGGTGTTTCTTTTCGCGAATTTTACAATGTTGGAATATGTGCCCCCACCAGAGCTTCATTACTTTCAGGGCAATATCAACACGATGCGGGAGTAGGCTTTTTTGCCGTGGATTTAGGAATTCCGGCATACCAAGGGTATCTAAATAAGGAGTCCGTAACGATAGCAGAAGTTCTGAATCAGAACGGATACCGTACCTATTTATCAGGAAAATGGCATTTAGGTACCAAACATGATCAATTACCAAATCAACGAGGGTTTGATAAATTTTATGGTTTTCCAGGTGGAGCAAGCAGTTATTTTGCTAAAAAACCTTTTACCCATGATCCTCTTGAAATTTATTATAATAATGTACCCACTAAGGTAAAAGACTCGACCTTTTATCTGACGGATGCCATAACAACAGAAGCCATAAAAATGGTTTCTGATACAATTCAGCAGGCCCCCTTTTTCTTATACTTGGCCTATAATGCTCCACATTGGCCATTACAGGCGCCTGTTGAGGATATAGAAAAGTATAAAGGGAAATTTGATAAGGGTTGGGATCAGATACGCCAGCACCGAAGAAAAAAACTTATAGATTGCGGACTGATTAATTCGTCTGAACCATTGTCCGAACGCCCTAGCACCATTCCTGCTTGGGATGAGCTTTCAAAAAAGGAACAAGAGCACTGGGCAAAATATATGGAAGTTCATGCGGCTATGATTGATAGGGTAGATCAAAATATAGGACGACTCATTGCACATTTAAAAGAAAGCGGGCAATATGAAAACACTGTCTTTTTCTTTTTATCCGATAATGGAGCCGCTGGGGAAGATGTCAATCGCGGTTTTGGAAATGCACAATTTGCAGATATTCAAGCAGAAGTTGGAACTTTAGATTCCTATAAATCCATTACCCATCGTTGGGCTTATGCAGCAAATACCCCTTTTACGTATTGGAAAACCTTTCCATATGAAGGGGGAATCAGCTCACCATTTATTGCTTCATTTCCCAAAAGGTTTAAAGAAAATACGCTTGTGACAGGACGCGGTCATCTCATTGATATATTTCCAACCATTTTAGAAGTTACACAATCTTTATATCCTAATTCCTATAAAGGGAATAAGGTTTTGCCACTTATAGGAAATTCATTGCTACCTCAGTTGACGGGAGAGTCAGACGTCAAAAAGGATACTTTATTTTTTGAATGGTCTGGAAACAGGGCTGTACGTGCCAATCAATGGAAAATCCTTTCTCTGGCAGGAGAGACTAAATGGAAATTGTTCAATATAGAAAAGGACAGAGAGGAAACATCGGATGTTTCCAATCTGCACCCGGAATTGGTACAAGAATTAAGGGAGAGTTATGAGCTCTGGGCAAAAAATCATCATGTAGTAGCTACGGATTCTTTATTACGCCATTCTCCTAATGGGAAGGGAATGATTCGTTTTAGACAAGGAATATTAAAAACAATAGATAAATAAAAGTAAAGCATATAAATCGGTTAGGCTCATATAAGTTACGTGGTGGTTCTTGTATAGATTAGAAGTTGGACTTCCCTAACCGGTTTTATCATATAACGAGCAAAGCAAATGAAAATAAAAGATATTTTAAAAAGAGAAAAAGAAAATTGGTTGGAGTTCATGGAAGGGGATTATAGGTATTTTTCAAAATTTGTTTTATGGCTATGGAGTAAAATAAATGTATGGTTCCGTAATTGATAATATCTCACGAAGTTTATAAATTTTTTTTAAAATTGATGTAAGCTCCCCTTAAAACCGAACTGTTTAAAAGTATAAAACAATTCTTAACTTTGAAAAGTAATTATGAGAAAGAGTAAATTTAGTCCACAACAAATCGCAAAGTTTTTTAAAGAGTTTAGAGAAGTTTCCGTTGAAGAGGGAAAAAAGAGGTACACAAAAAAGGCACTAATTGGTCTTAGCCAGCCTTATCATGATTGCTATTATAGCAATAGCAAAAGAGAGGGTTTATGTATTTATAGTTAAGAATTATCTACTATTGCTGCATCAGGTGCATTTGATTTAACAGAAGCGATTCCAGTTTCCATAGCCGAAGTACTCGAATACATCTCACTAGTACCAATTACTTGACCATTACTCGATTTTAAATTAAAAAACGGACTTCCATCTTTGGCGGTATTCCGTTCAAACATTTCATCATCTTGAATATTTTTCTTTACAGAGTCGATACCATTCTCACAAGCTGATTTAGTGGTGTACCCTTGACTACTTAAAATCACTTGTCCATTCGTAGCTTATAGATTAAACCGATATTTATCAGATGTATCGGTGCTTATTTCAAATTCTCCATATTTTGTGGCTTAAATCTATAATTTCAATCATGTTGTATTGTGCTTTATAAAACAGCTACATTTTGAGTATGATAACATATATCTTTTTATAAGGACTTTATTTTATAACAATATCGTATTCCATTCTTTTTGCAGTGCACACTGCTATTTCCATTCCTATCAATTGTTTTATAATATGAAAAGACATGTTAATTCCTGCTGAAATTCCTCCAGATGTTATTAAGTTCCCTTCATCTATAAATTTAACACCTCTTACTACTTTAATTTTGGGGTAATCCTTTTCCAATCTGTCTAAATCCATCCAGTGAGTGGTTGCTCTCTTATTATTTAGTAAACCACATTCAGCGAGTAAAAGAGCTCCTGTGCAAACGGAGGCTAAAATTTGAACTTTTTTACTTTGTTCTTTTATCCAATTAAGTAAACACTTATTTTTTATTTCAATGTGTTCTGCACCGTAACCACCTGGAATTATTAGTATATCGAGTTCTGGATGGTTTTCAAATTGATAATCCGAATGCACTTTTAATCCATTTCTTGCATGCAATAATTTGTCATCTTCCCCAATTGTGATCACATTAAAAACCTTTTCATTGTTATATTCTACTAAAGAGAAAACTTCAAATGGGCCAGTAAAATCTAAAACTTCGACTTCATTGAATATAAAAATTCCTACATTTATTTTTTTGTAATCGTTTAGGTTCTTTACTTCTAAATGATTCATGAGAATACTTCTTTGAGTTTATAATTCATAAATAACATTTACACTAATCTATAAAATAAACCACTATGTATAATACTCCCCAAATTTAGGACAGGAAATTAAGTTGTAATTTTAACCCTGTCAATATGAAAACATCAAGAAGAAAATTCAGCGCATCCTTTAAGGCCAAAGTAGCCATTGAAGCGATAAAAGAGCAGACAAGTAT
>NZ_JBSXNL010000057.1:0-155769 GCF_056857615.1 Galbibacter sp. L-19 | reverse complement strand
AAAAAGATATTTAAAGCTTTACAAATAGAATCGATTTTTTAGTGGTTCACTTTCGTCCGCTGTAGGTGGTTCACTTTCACCCGCCGCACTATGCTCAATTTAATCCGCTGTGGGTGGTATACTATGCCCGTTTTTTGCATTCTAATAAATTATCGAGTTGGTTAAATCGATTTTCCCAAATGACTCTAAATTGCTCTAGCCATTTATCGATTTCTTTCATTTTTTCAACTTTAAGTTCGTAGTATATTTCTCTCCCTTGTTGGTTAGCCTCAACCAAGTCACATTCATTTAAAATTTGAATGTGTTTAGAAATAGTGGGTCTTGCAGCATCAAAGTTTTCGGCTATAGCACCCGCTGTCATTGTTTGTGAGGTGAGTAATACCAATATAGCCCGCCTTGTTGGATCGGAAATTGCTTGAAAAATATCTCGTCTTAATTTCATTATGAAGTTATTTAACTACAAATATATATGAAGTTACTTAACTACGCAATTATATTTTAGATAAAGTCATTTAAAATAGTTTACTACCTAAAAAACAAAGAAGCTGTAGTTACAGGTGTATTCTCTATAAAGATGTTGAAGACAAGTAAAATAGTAGATTCTATATTTTTTATCCATATAGTCGTAAAAGACCAGAGAATTATTAAATACACCCTACTGAAAGATAGTTATGCCGTTTCAGCATCTTTATCTTAACTAAAAAGGGTGCTGATTACTTATAAAATTCATTACAATTAAACTAGTTTGCATAGTCGGTAAATAAAGATTTGGTATTCTCCACATATAATATCTTGGCTACTTCTTGCAATCTAGACTTAGGAATCTTTTTCCATCGATTGAAATCGGTTTCATAATTTGATCCAAAAAGAAGCTGGCTCATATTAGTAACAATACGGTAATTAGCATGAGGATGCGCATTTCTGGGATCATTCTTTGCATTTTTTAAATAATAAGCTACACGATTGTAAAGTTCTTTATTGCAAAATATCATTTCTATTAATTTGCCTCTGTATTCAAGGTCTCGCGACTCTAAACCTGGGAATCTTTTGTAATCATAAAAATGTTGTCCTTCATGTTTAAGATAAACTATTTTAAATTTTTCAGAACTTTGATTATATCCCTTTGAAACACAATAAAGCGCCTTATTAGTAGCCCAACCCCCTGGATATCTCTCGCCTAAACGGGAATATTCCATCCAACCTAAAGATATAAAATCCTTCATAAAATAGACAGTCACCTCTTCAGTGTGGTCTACCAATTCAATTTTAAACTTCTTGGGTTCCATGGTTCTCCAAACTAAAAAGTCATAAAATTTACCAGCTTTCCCAAAATCCGTACAATAATAACCTTTACTTTCTATGTACCTTTTGTACACTTCATCTAAATTATCATGATTAACAATTGTGGCATTATTAGCATCGTTTTGTGCTGCTTTATTAAAGAAGTTTATCAATTTCACCTTAAACAAACTGTCATTATCTTGCTCAGGATGTAACAGTCCTTGTCGCCAATATTTCTGAAATATTCGATGCAATGGATTCAAGAGGGTATCAGTTATAGCAAAATAGTTAGTGGTTAAGTCTTCATTATACTTAAAACGTGCCTCAAACTTATCTTTGAAATTAAGATCTTTAGTCTTATAAATCTGTAATGTATCTAAGGAGTTTAGAATTGGGGTTATCTCCCCTTTTATAGCCATTCCAAAAATGTACTCATAATCAAGAGTGTCTTTAACTGTTTTTTGTGCATAAATAGTGAAGGTAAACAATAGGAATAAACTAAAAATAGGAGCTTTATGTTTCGAATTTATATCTTTCTTATGTATGGTTTATAATTAAAAGACATGTATTTTTAACGAATGTTGCAGTTACCATTTTAAAACTATGTTAAAATAACATTTGATACTTTACACATAAATTTCTGCTTAGTTTTTGTATCCATACTTTAAAAGATAAGGACTTAACCATTTGTATATAAAAAAATGCATTGTTTTTTGGTTTCCAACTATTAGAACATCCATCTAAAATCTTATTTTATATACTTAGATAAGTTCATAACTTATTCAGAATATAACAATCACTATATTTGATATTGACATCCTAAATAATAACAATGCTGAAAATTAGATTCCTCATCATAATTGTTCTTACATCTTATGGAGTAAGGGCACAACATACAAGAGAAGTCGCCCAGTTTAATCACGATTTCAATCAATCCCTCAGTGTTCGAGATCTTGCTATTACTGCAGACGGAAAGGAAGCGTTCTTTACTATCCAAAGTCCTTTTCAGGAAATTTCTCAAATTGCTTTTATCAAAAAAGAAAATAATACATGGAGCGAGCCCGAATTAATGCCATTTTCTGATGCATTTTCCTATTTAGAACCTTTTATATCTGCCAATGGGAACCGCTTGTATTTTGTTTCTAACCGCCCCTTACATAGTGCTGATACCATTAAAAAAGACTTCGATATATGGTATGTAGAAAGAAAGCAACAAGGCGAAAAATGGTCTACACCTATAAATTTAGGAAAACCTGTAAATTCAGATCTTGATGAATTTTATCCTTCACTAAGTGAAAATAACAATTTATATTTTACTATGGTCTCACCCGAAGGTATGGGAAAAGACGATATTTATGTATGTAGATGGCAAAATGGAGCCTACCAAAGTCCTATGCTTTTAGACAAACATATTAATAGTGCTGGGTATGAGTTCAATGCTTTTATTTCTAAAAAGGAAGATTTTTTAATCTTTACAAAATATAATGAAGCAGATGGTTATGGTAGCGGAGATCTTTATATCTCCAAAAAGAATTCCATGGGAAATTGGGAGAAGGCTGAGAATATGGGAGCAGCCATCAATACCAAATATATGGAATACTGCCCCTTCTACGATGAGCAAAGCCAGCTATTATATTTTACTAGCAAAAGAAATGATTTAACTCCAAGAACATTTAAAGACTTTTCAGATTTGCAACAATACATAAAAGAAGGTAATAATGGACTGAGTAAAATTTATTGGATTCCTCTAAATATAAGATAGCATCTTTTATCATATCGGCACGAGTATGATGTTTGCGCTAGCGGGTTTCTTTTTTACTGAAGAAAATTCTTTTAGCTATTGGTTCAAAAATATTTAAACCTCAATTAATCAATCAAAAAAAAGCTACTAAGTTTCCTTAGTAGCCTTTTCTATAATTTTATTTGAAGAATATTATTTACTCAAATACATCTTTCTACGCTGATACAAGTCGTAAAACTCATCATCTTTCAAGCTATCTATAAATAAGATACTCTCTCCTGTACTCTTCATTTCTGGTCCTAATTTTTTATTTACATTAGGGAACTTATTAAAGGAGAATACCGGTTGTTTAATTGCATATCCTTCTAATTGCGGATTGAAGGTAAAGTCTTTAACTTTCTTCTCTCCCAACATTACTTTAGTTGCATAATTTACATAAGGTTCTTTGTATGCTTTTGCAATAAAAGGTACCGTTCTAGATGCACGTGGATTTGCTTCAATAATGTAAACCATATCATCTTTAATAGCAAACTGAATGTTAATTAATCCAACTGTATTAAGTGCTAAAGCAATTTTACGAGTATGATCTTTTATTTGCTCCAATACTAAGTCTCCTAAATTAAACGGTGGCAATGTTGCATTTGAGTCTCCCGAGTGAATTCCACAAGGCTCAATATGCTCCATAATTCCGATGATATACACATCTTCCCCGTCACAAATAGCATCCGCTTCTGCTTCGATAGCCCCATCAAGATAATGGTCTAAAAGTAATTTGTTGTTTGGTATTTTTCTCAGAAGATCTACAACATGCTCTTCTAATTCTTTTTTATTGATAACAATTTTCATTCCTTGCCCTCCTAATACATAAGAAGGTCTCACTAGAATTGGAAAATCAAGCTCATCTGCAAGCGCTAAAGCTTGATCTGCTGTTTCTGCAACCCCAAATTCAGGATAAGGAATATTATTTTCTTTCAATAATGTTGAAAAGCTCCCACGATCTTCAGCAAGATCTAAAGACTCGTAGCTAGTTCCTATAATTTTTACTCCGTATTTGTCGAGTTTCTCAGCAAGTTTAAGAGCTGTTTGTCCTCCTAACTGAACAATTACACCTTCTGGTTTTTCATGGCGAATAATATCATAAATATGTTCCCAGAAAACTGGCTCGAAGTATAATTTATCTGCTGTATCAAAGTCGGTAGAAACTGTTTCAGGATTACAGTTTATCATAATAGTTTCATAACCACATTCCGCAGAAGCTAATACTCCGTGCACACAACAGTAATCAAACTCAATCCCTTGACCAATTCTATTCGGTCCAGACCCTAATACTATTATTTTTTTCTTATCTGTTACTACACTTTCGTTATCTGAATATACTTCTCCATCTGCAGTTTGTACTACATCTTCAAAAGTAGAATAATAATAAGGTGTTGCAGCTTTAAATTCTGCTGCACACGTATCTACTAATTTATAGATTCTATTAATACTCATTTCATCACGCTTGTTGTGAACTTCACTTTCCCAACATCCAAGCATATGTGCTATTTGTCTATCTGCAAAACCTTTTTGTTTTGCTTCTAGCAATAAACTTTTAGAAATAGTCTCAATAGTATAAGTAGAAATCTCTTTTTCTAAGAAAGATAATTCTTCGTATTGCTTTAAGAACCACATATCAATTTTTGTAATCTCATGGATGCGACTTAATGGAATTCCCATCTGTATAGCATCATAAATTACAAACACACGATCCCAACTTGCGTGTGTTAATTTATCGATAATTTGGTCATAATCTTTGTATCCTTTTCCGTCTGCTCCTAAGCCATTTCTTTTGATTTCTAGAGATTGTGTTGCTTTGTGTAAAGCTTCTTGGAACGAACGTCCAATTCCCATTACCTCTCCAACACTCTTCATTTGGAGTCCTAATTCTCTATCAGAACCTTCAAATTTATCAAAATTCCAACGTGGTATTTTCACAATTACATAATCCAATGTAGGCTCAAATAAGGCAGAAGTAGATTTTGTAATTTGATTTTGTAATTCGTCTAAAGAATAACCTATTGCTAATTTACTAGCAATTTTTGCAATTGGATAACCTGTTGCTTTAGATGCTAATGCAGAAGAACGAGATACCCGTGGGTTAATTTCAATAGCAATAATATCTTCATTATCATCTGGACTTACAGCAAACTGTACATTACAACCTCCAGCAAAATCTCCAATACTACGCATCATATGGATAGCCATATCTCGCATTTTTTGGAAAGTTCTATCAGATAATGTCATAGCAGGAGCTACTGTAATAGAGTCTCCAGTGTGAATCCCCATTGGATCCATATTTTCAATTGTACAGATAATAACAACATTGTCATTATCATCTCTAAGTAATTCTAATTCATATTCCTTCCATCCCATCAAAGCCTTATCAATCATTACTTCATGGATAGGAGATATTTCAAGACCTCTACTTAATAACTCATCAAAATCTTCTGCTTTATGTACTATAGAAGCACCTGCTCCTCCTAGGGTATAAGATGCTCTAATTACTAATGGAAAACCGAACTCTTGTGCTATTTCTTTTCCTTTTAAGAAAGAAGTAGCCGTAGCTTGTGGCGCCATTGGAATTCCTATTTTCAGCATTAATTCACGGAATTGCTCGCGGTCTTCCGTAATATTAATTGCATCAATATCTACTCCAATTATTTCCACTCCAAAATCTTCCCAGATTCCTTTCTCGTCAGCTTCAATACAAAGATTCAAAGCCGTTTGACCTCCCATTGTAGGTAAAACCGCATCAATGTTTGGATGCTTTTTTAGAATTTCAATAATTGATTT
The DNA here is from genome assembly GCF_056857615.1 of Galbibacter sp. L-19. Lineage (NCBI taxonomy): Bacteria > Pseudomonadati > Bacteroidota > Flavobacteriia > Flavobacteriales > Flavobacteriaceae > Galbibacter > Galbibacter sp. L-19. Next base: position 149,915 of record NZ_JBSXNL010000057.1, on the reverse strand, counting down.
TGTGGTTAAAGGCTTTAGATAAACATGATCAGCCATTGATGGGTCTGTCATGATGGTAGCAGGGTTGCTATTTATCAAAACAGTTTCTATTCCATCTTCTCTAAGCGATCGTAATGCTTGTGAACCAGAATAATCAAATTCACATGCTTGCCCGATAATAATAGGTCCTGACCCTATTAACAATATACTCTTTAAGTCTTCTCTTTTTGGCATTTTTATTAACTATTGTATAAATATAAGATGTTGTTGGGTATAAAAAAAGGCGTTACTAATAAAAGTAACACCTTATATTTTAATAATCAAATCGATCATTATTTCTTGTGTCTAGGTTCAGAAGAAACAGATAATTTTTTTCTACCTTTTGCTCTTCTGCTAGCAAGCACCTTTCTACCGTTAACAGAGGCCATTCTTTCTCTGAATCCGTGCTTATTTCTTCTTTTTCTCTTCGAGGGTTGAAATGTTCTTTTACTCATTGTAATATCTTTATCTCTTTGGTAATTCTATCTCTTATCGGCTTGCAATATACTTCACAAAAGCGCGGCGCAAATATACAAAGACTTTTTACTTATACAAACACCTTTTTGAAAATATTTTTAATATCTTTTAAAACCTATTATTTTACTCGTACTAAGGGAGTTTCTATATTTATAAAAGCTATATATGTCCTGAGAAAATTAAGACAGGTTTTCTACTTCAAAAATAACACTTATTTTTTATAATAAGGCAAATTTCCTTTAACGGCAAATACTCTAGCCCAAACATCCATTAGTACTGTACACATTACTATAGTCTCTATTTCTTCATTATTAAAATACCTTTTAACTTCTTTCGTTGCTTCTTGAAGTTTTTCATAAGAAACAGTTGAAATAGCTTCTGCATAGTTAAGTGCTGCTTTTTCTTTAGCCGAAAAAAGCTCACTTTGTTTATAGGCCATGATATTGTCTATTTTATGAATATCAGTTCCACTATCTCGTGCATCTTGCGTATGAAATATAGTACAATAACTACATTTATTATTAATGCTTACCCAAAGCCTAACTAGTTCTGCTATTTGACGATCTAATGGTAAGGACTCATAACTAAAAGAACCATACTTTTCAGCTAATTGGGAAGGTATATCTGTGTAATTTGTAACATTTTCTGTATACAAGGTTTCTTTAAATGCTATACTCCCAAAACTTTGATTAACAATAGCTGTTTCTGTTTTCTCAATCTCTTGTGCATTACTATTATTTAGTGTCATTAAGATGATGAATAAAATTAATATAGTTTTCATATGATAAATTTTTATAAAATAATTAGTGTTATTTACTTTCGTACAAGACATTTCACAATAAAAAATACCCTTGAAGGGTAATAGCTATTAGATAGTTATTCGTTTGCTATGTCTTTACAAATAACAATATAGCGATAATTTACCTCGATACTGTATTTTATTCTATAAATAATAGATTTTAAACTATTATTTATTACAAACGCTAGTAAGTATAGAAAGTTAATTTTTATAAAGTTCTAAGCCAGCTCTGTTAACCTTAAATAAGTAGTTTTTATATAGAGGAAAATAAACGGGGAAAACCTAAACTTATTAAAATCAATTATCTATAAGGAAGTTCACAAAGTATTTAAATGGAACAAATTGAGTTTATTTGTATGCAGAGTCGTTTAATAAATTCAGGGCAAAATTTCATAAAACAAACCCTGTATAAGCTATTAAAAAGGTATCTAATAAAATAGTTTCTTTTTAAACTATTGCACACTATTAAAAATGCCTGATTTTATTACCTTTGCCCTTTAATTGAAAATACCCAATATGTTCAACAAAAATATAAAATTAGTAATAGCCGTATTAATTATAGCTTATGCCGTATTCCAATTTATTGAAGGCAATATAGGTAATGGCATTTTTTTAATGCTCCTTTCTCTTATTTTTATCTTTCTTTATTTTAGAAATGAATTGATTTTGCTAGCATTTTTAAGAATGCGAAAGCAAGACATGGTTGGAACAGAAAAATGGTTAAACAAAATTAAAAACCCTGAGAGCGCCTTAATTACAAAACAGCAAGGATATTACAATTATTTAAAAGGAATTATCTCTTCTCAAACCAATCTTACTCAAGCTGAAAAATACTTTAAGAAGGCATTAAAATTAGGATTGAGTATGGATTACGATCTAGCAATGGCAAAACTAAGTCTTGCAGGAATTTCTATGCAAAAAAGAAGAAAAAGAGAAGCTACAATGCTTTTAAATGAAGCTAAAAAATTAGACAAACAAAATATGCTAAAAGATCAAATTAAAATGATGCAACAGCAATTAAAAAGAATCTAAAACTATTCTTGCTTCAAAAAATATAAAAAATGCAATTATTTCTTAAGAGAAGTAATTGCATTTTTATTTATAATAATGGCGCCCATAAGCGGCAAAACGATTCTTTAAGTCGCTGTATAAGTCCGCGGTTTAGCCATCTTTCGGCATCTACTTGTTCACTGTATTGCAAATCGTCTATATAGATTTCTAGCATTTGCTTTGTAATATCTTCATCATAAATTAAAGCATTTACTTCAAAATTAATATGGAAGCTACGGTAATCCATGTTTGAAGTTCCAATGGTGGTAAAAACATCATCAACAATCATTGTTTTTGCATGAATATTCCCTTTTTCGTACAAATAAATCTTTACTCCTGCTCGTAAAAGTTTTTCTAAATAGGAATAGGTAGCATATTTTGCTGCCCAAGAATCGCAACTTTTAGGAATAATTAAGCGTACATCTACTCCACTTTTAGAAGCGGTAGAAAGCGCTAAAGATATTTCATCATTCGGAATAAAGTAGGGAGTGGTTATATAAACATATCTACTAGCAGAATTTATTGCTGTAAACATTGCTTCCATAATATTAGCCCATTCGGTATCTGGACCACTAGCAGCAATTTGAATAGGAATTTTATTACTCACTTCGGTTTCTGGGAACCACCTTTTATCAATCTTAATATCATTTTCACTTACAAAATCCCAATCTAAAGAAAAGTGAAATTGCAACATTCCTACAGCCTGTCCTTCTATACGAATATGAGTATCTCTCCAAAACCTACGTCCTTCTTTATTTATGTACTCATCTCCAATATTTATTCCGCCAACATAACCTATTTTTCCATCAATAATTACCATTTTTCTATGATTACGATAATTTGCTTTACTTGCAAATTTTGGAAAATAAACAGGCATAAAAGGGAACATCTCTACCCCACTGTTTTTTAAAGAAGAGATAGATTGATTGGAAAAAGAACTAGCAACAGAATCGTAATTTATTTTTACTGAAACTCCTTCAGCAGCTTTTTCACAAAGAAGATTAATAATTTTGGTCCCTATTTCATCATCTCTAATTATATAATACTCTAAATGGATAGAAGATTTAGCTTCCTTTAAATCGGCAAAAAGACTATTAAATTTTTCTTCGCCATTAATCAATATTTTAACTTTATTATTTAAAGTAAGAGGAGAGCGTTTTTCACTATCTATAAGCTTAATTATTTTAGTATTTCCATTTAAAAGATGACTTCCAATATCATAAGCTTCTTTTTTATTTAATACTAATTGCTGCGCCCAATCTCTTATATTTTTCTGATTTAAAACATTTTTCTTTTTGAATATTTTAAACTTCCGATAATCTTGTCCAAAGAAAAAATACACAATAAGCCCTACAAAAGGAAAGGCTAAAAGTGCTATTAAATAAGATAATGTTTTTGTAGGATTTATATTTTTAAGCAGAATTGTAACTGCTGCTATCAAAGCTAAAACATAATTTAACCCTAGTAAAAACTGCCACAAATGATCTGAAATATAAGCCCACATTATTTAGCAGGTGGGTAATATCCTTCTTTAGGAATTTCTATGTAATATTTTTTGTGAGAAGCATTATTTAAATGAGTTTCTCTTAACCACGGATTATGGATTTTTAATACTTTATAGTTTATTCCAAATTTTTTAGCAAATTTAGGGAAATCTGTCACCACAGTATCAACTTCCATTTTAGTTACTGGAATATGGGTATATAAATCCTCTTGATCAAAATTAAATCCATAAGATTCTGGATTTGATAATATTTCTTTTAACGCCAAAATTCTAAAAACATAACGTCCAGTTTCTTCACCTAATAAAACATTGTAATAGTTTTCAACCTCTTGCCTTTCCAATTGTTTTGCCATTCCAAATTGTCCAGCATTATAGGCAGCCGCTGCCATTGTCCAGCTTCCAAAACGATCTTTTGCTTTCTTCAAATATTCACAAGCAACTTCGGTAGATTTTTCAATATGGTATCGCTCGTCTACATTATCGTTTACTTCTAAGCCGTATTCTCTTGCTGTTCCCTTCATTAACTGCCAAAAACCAGTAGCTCCAGCAGGAGAAATAGCTTGTGTTAATCCGCTTTCAATAACCGCTATATACTTTAAATCGTCTGGAACCCCGTGTTTCTTTAAAATCGGTTCTATAATTGGAAAATATTTATTAGCTCTTTTAATTAGTAATAATCCGTTAGACTGCCAATACGTATTAACCAACAGTTCTCTATCCATACGCTCTTTTACATCTGGATCTTCTACCGGAACCCTTTCTCCAGCAAAATTAATCCCTGCTGGAATTTTTAAAGCGTAAACATTATAATCATGCACAAGACTTAGACTGTCTTTATCTTTTGCTACCGTTTTATTTGTTGCTTCTGGCATTGGATTGGTAGATTGAACTGCATTAATAAATACTGCAGAAACAGCAACTACCCCTATCAAAATTATTATGTTTTTTATACGCTTCATCTACTTCTTTTTTTTATAAATATACAAATTTGATTTTTCATTTATCATCAATTAATTTAGGTAAGTTTTCATTAAACCATCTAAATTTATTAATTATCATGATGTGAGTTCCCCCTTTAATTTTAATACAATCTTTAATATAAGTACAAGGAAAAATTGCATCTTTATCTCCTTGAATATGTATGGTTCCTGATGAAGGCTCCACCTGCTTCCAATTAATAATAGAATCAATAGCCCAATCTAAATAATATTTATCTCTAACAGATAAATATTTCTCATACAAATGTAACCTTTTTGTAACGGTTTCTCCAAAAGCATACTTAGCTAAAACCTCAATATTACTTACTAAGCTTGTAGGTAAAAGCTTATGTGCTTTTGTATATTTTGCAAAAATCATTCTCTTTGGTAATTCCTTATTACATTTAACGCTAGAAATAATAATTACTTTTTTTACTGAAATAAATTTTGCCATTTCCTGCACCAATATCCCTCCAAAAGACACCCCTATAAGAACAGGGTTTTCATGCTCAATTAGAAGCGTCATTCTTTTGGCATAAGCTTCTAGCGTCTCATTTTTTAAAGGAATATTCCAAGTTAAAAAATGAGGAACAAACCGATCTTTTGGCAATTTTATATTTTCAAAAATTGTAGGGTTTGCAGCCATCCCTGGCATAAAGTACACATGTATCAATTCAGTACTCATAGATATTAACAATTGAAAAATAGAAGGTTAGCTATTTTTTTCGTAACTTTGCACTGCTAAAGGTATATAATTCTCCGTCAATACAACTACCGACCTAAACTAAATTATACCAAATTTTACCACCATTTAGTGCAAAACACAATGCATTACATGGACTGAATTAGATTTTTGGTGATAATTAAAAATGATTTTTAAACCTCGTAATAATGAATGAAGTAGTAATTAATGACAATGAGTTTTTGCGTCAATACGAAACAAGAATTGACGGTAAGCTAGCTAAAATAGAGTATGCTTCTCAAGAACGAAAAGTTTTTTTAACAAAACTTGTTATCCCGGAAGAGGTAACAGACCCTAACTTCAAAGATGAATTCATTACAACTGTTTTGAAGCACATTGAAGAGAAAAAATTAAGTGTAGTTCCTACTAGCCCCCAAATTGCTGGTTTCCTTAGAAAGCATAAAGAATTTAAAGATTTATTACCAGTAGGAATTAGAATTTAAGAAACTAAAAGCTGTCTAAATAGGCAGCTTTTTTTTATCATCCAATTATACTACATAAAAAAATCGCCTAAAAAATACTAGACGATTTCTTCCCTCTAAAACAAACAAACTAGTTATTACAATTATCCTTTAGCTACAATTCTTACATCAACAATATACTCTTCATTTGGTTTTAAAGCAGCTACCTCTACCTTTTTATAATTCATTCTGCTTTTGATATATTCTTCAACCATATCATTTTCAGCAGAAACATTTATAACAACTATTTCACTACGCTTATTCACCATAAAATGAACTTTAGCCACCATATCATTTTCTGTAACTTTAAATGTTGGCGTTCCTAATATAGTTGAAAGTTGTTTAGAAACCTCTTTATTTGATGGTTTCGGATCTACGTTGGCCATAACAATATTCGATACTGCTACGAATGCCATTACTAATACTAATTTAAAATTTTTCATAATGCTTTTTGTTTTTTGATTACAGGTCAAAATTACAAACAGAAATCATAATAAAATACTAAAAACTAGATAGTTAACTTACAATTAAATGATATAACATTTTCGTAACAAAGAAAAAAATGCAGAGAATTAATCAAGAAATAGGAAAAGCCATATATACATAGTCTTTCAAGAATCTGTTTATTTTTCAGAAGAAAAAGAGAAAAAAATCAACCTTTCATTCCCTAGTAAAATACGCTACTAAGAAATATAAATTTGAGCTGAATCTTTAAATTAATAGCAAAAAAACAAACTTACTATTAGCATATTCATATTATAGCAAACTCAAATGTGTTGCTAACAATAACTTTACAAAGCAACTATGCTTATAAAACTACTTTACAATTTTAAAACAAAAAAGCCTCGATAAAAGTATCGAGGCTTTGTATATAATGTAATATCAGGAATTTATTTTAATACTTCCTGAACTTTATCTGCTGCTTCTTTAAACTCAATAGCCGATTGAACAGCCAATCCAGAGTTGTCTATAAGCTCTTTAGCTATATCTGCATTTGTTCCTTGCAAACGTACAATAATTGGAACTTTAATTGAATCTCCCATATTTTTATAGGCATCTACAATTCCTTGTGCAACACGGTCGCAACGTACAATTCCTCCAAATATATTTACCAAGATAGCTTTTACATTTGGATCTTTTAAAATCATTCTAAAAGCAATTTCTACTCTTTTAGCATCTGCAGTACCTCCAACATCTAAAAAGTTTGCAGGTTCTCCTCCAGCCATTTTAATTAAATCCATGGTAGCCATTGCTAAACCAGCTCCGTTAACCATACAACCAACGTTTCCGTCAAGGTTTACAAAGTTAAGACCAGCTTCTTTTGCTTCAACTTCAATTGGATCTTCCTCTCTTAGATCGCGCATTGCTTCATAATCTTTATGACGGTATAAAGCATTGTCATCTATAGATACTTTAGCATCTACAGCCATAATTTTATCATCTGAAGTTTTCAATACAGGATTGATTTCAAATAAAGAAGAATCAGAAGCTTCGTAAGCTTTATAAAGTGCTGTAACAAATTTTGTCATTTCTTTAAAAGCAGTACCGCTTAAACCTAAGTTAAAAGCAATTCTTCTAGCTTGGAAAGGCAATAATCCAGTTGCAGGATCTATTTCCTCATGAAATATTAAGTGCGGTGTTTTATCTGCTACCTCTTCAATATCCATTCCTCCTTCAGTAGAATACATAATCATATTCTTCCCTTTGCTTCTATCTAACAATACAGACATATAAAACTCAGAAGTTTCACTGTCTCCTGGGTAATAAACATCTTCAGCTACCAATACTTGGTGAACTCTTTTACCCTCTTTAGAAGTTTGAGGTGTAACCAAGTCCATTCCAATAATATTTCCAGCTATTTCTTCTACTTCTTTAAGGTTTTTAGCAAGCTTAACTCCACCACCTTTTCCACGTCCACCGGCATGAACCTGTGCTTTTATTACGTGCCATCCGGTTCCCGTTTCTTCAGTTAATTGTTTTGCAGCAGCTACAGCCTCTTCAGGATTCTGAGCTACAATACCACGCTGAATGCGTACTCCAAAACTTGCTAATATTTCTTTTCCTTGATATTCGTGTAAATTCATAACGATACGTTGTATAATTTAAAGCTGAACAAAAGTAACAAATGGAGTTTAATAAACCCAATCTAGAATTATTTTTTTGGGCAAGCATACAAATCTACTACCTCGAGGCAAGCCCACAAGGTATTCTAAGGAAATAAATTTAATTCATTTCGACGCAGAGCGTCTGGGAATTAGACCCTCTATGAGGGATTAATAACAAATAGCAACTCAAAAACATTCAGGAATAACATAAAACTCCTTAAAATTTTAAAGGGTCTAAGTTTTTAAAATGCCCATTCATTTGAATTAGTTTTCTTGTATCGTTAACTTGATTTAATATAGGGAGTACTTTTAATAAATGTGCTTTTATAAATTGAACACGTTCCCGCTCACTCACTATTTCTAATAGCTGATATTCTTCTCCTATACTCATCCCTATTTTATGGGCAAACAAAAAACTATTAAAAGTTTCTATCTGAATATTGTGTGCAGAAACACCAATAATTGCATATAATTGCTTAATTAAAGCTATTACTTCAGAATATTCTTCGAGCGTACTATCATCTTTATTTTCAAAAAATTGAACTTCGCCTCCCGCATATAATTTATTAGGAATTGGATTAAAGAATTTATCTACTTTAAAAGTCCTAATCCCTTTACATAGAATATCCATGCTTCCGTTATCATAGTTTTTTACAATCTCTTCTAACTTCACTTCTGTACCATAACTTAATTTCCCTTCCAAAAAAGTGGGAATTCCAAAGTTTAAGCCTCTTCGTTTACAATCGTTTATTAATTGTTTATAGCGTTCTTCAAATATGTGTAATGGAAGTACCTCCGTAGGAAAAACAACAATTTGAAGCGGAAACAGCGGAATAATTCTATTCATAACAGACACGTTCTTGTAAGTTTATAATTATAGTTCTAAAAGGCAAAAATGCTTTTTAGCGACAGCTATTTCTTAAATTTACAAAAAATACTTTTTAAATTTTAGAAATCACCAACCTTATGTTATAAATGTAACATTGTGTTTTATTTTTATATATTTAATAAAATTTATTTTGAATACGAATCTACTTTTCTAATTTTGCCTTCTAATATATAATGTAGTATGAACAATAGCGACCTTTTAAATGTAGCCAAAGAATTTGGCAGTCCGGTATACGTATACGACTCAGAAAAAATAACATCTCAATACCAAAGGCTTACTTCTGCTTTTAAGAATGTAAAGAATTTAAAACTAAATTATGCCGTAAAAGCGCTATCTAATGTGGCTATTCTTAAGCTTATGAATTCTTTAGGAAGTGGTTTAGATACTGTTTCCTTACAAGAAGTACAATTAGGTTTAATGGCAGATTTTAAGCCAGAAGACATCATTTTTACCCCTAATGGAGTTTCTTTAGAAGAAATTGAAGAAGTTGCCAAGTTGGGAGTTCAAATAAATATTGACAATCTTTCAATTCTAGAACAATTTGGAGCTCGAAATCCAAAAATTCCTGTTTGTATTAGAATCAATCCGCATGTTATGGCTGGTGGGAATTCTAATATTTCTGTAGGACATATCGATTCTAAATTCGGAATTAGTATCCACCAAATTCCGCATATTCTAAGAATTGTAGAAAATACTGGGATGCGAGTAAACGGTATCCATATGCATACGGGAAGCGATATTTTAGATATTGAAGTCTTCCTGTATGCTTCTGAAATTTTATTTGAAACTGCTAAAAATTTCCACGATTTAGAATTTATAGATTTTGGAAGTGGTTTTAAAGTTCCTTATAAAGAAGGCGACATTGAAACTAATGTAGAGGAATTAGGGAAAAAACTTACAAAACGCTTTAATGCTTTTTGTAAAGAATTTGGTCGCGACTTAACATTAGCTTTTGAGCCAGGTAAGTTTTTAGTAAGTGAAGCTGGTTTCTTTTTAGCAAAAGTAAATGTAGTTAAACAAACCACATCTACTGTTTTTGCAGGAATAGACTCTGGTTTTAACCACTTAATCCGACCAATGTTGTACAATTCTTACCACAGAATTTACAATATCTCAAATCCGAAAGGGAAAGAGCGCTTCTACTCTATTGTAGGTTATATTTGCGAAACAGACACTTTTGGAAGCAACAGACGCATTAACGAAATATCTGAAGGAGATATTCTTTGTTTCAAAAATGCTGGAGCTTATTGCTTCTCTATGGCTAGTAATTACAACTCTAGATTTAGACCGCCAGAAGTATTATGGCATCAAGGGAAAGCTCATTTAATAAGAAAAGGAGAAACTTTTAACGACCTTATAAACAATCTTGTGGAGCCAGACATCCCTGAGATAAATAAAAAAGAACTCGTAAAAGAGGCATAAAATAGTAAAAACTACCTCTGAAGAAGCTCCAAGGTATTCAAAAAATAATTTAAACGTATTTCGACGCAGAGCGTTAGAGAAACAAACCCTCTAAGAAGGGATTAAAGCTCGGCAAAATTTGCCGAGCTTTTTTTTACTGAATACATTAACACTCTTCTACATTGATATTTTGCTATATTTACTCTTCCTGAATTAACCCAACCATAAACGCTTGTAGTAAAGTGATTATTTGGAGGTTTTAAGCTATTTGCCTACGTTACCAAGGTTTGGTATATTTATATAAATTTATAGTCGAAAATGGGGAAAAACACATCAATATCGCTTGGAAATCATTTTGAGGATTTTATCAGAGAAGAAGTGAATTCTGGTAGGTATGGTTCAGCTAGCGAAGTTATTCGTTCCGCATTACGCTTGTTAGAACATGAAGAAAAAAAAGAAAGAGAATTGATTAAGGCTCTCGAAGTTGGGGAAAGCAGCGAATTTGTTGAAAATTTTGACGCAAAACAAAATCTAACTGAATTACATCGCCAACACTCATGAGTAAAAACAAGTATCGAATAAGTAAACAAGCGATTGATGACTTAAATGATATTTGGGTATATACTTTTCATAAATGGTCTAAAGAACAAGCCGACAGATATTACGAACTAATAATTGGAGAGATTGATTTTATAGCAGATAATTACTTGAATGGTAAGTCCGCAGAACAAACTCGAAAAAACTATCGAATAGCGAAAATCAAATCGCATCTTATTTTTTACAGAAAAGTCGAAAGTGAGATTGTTGAAATCGTTAGAATTTTACATCAGAGAATGGATATTAAAAAACGACTGAAATAAAAAATTACTCACAATAATACTATAAGTAATTGCTTGTTCTTGCATACTTTTGAAAATTCTAACTAATTTTCACGAAAAGAAATCTCAGCTAAGCACAACATATAGCTTCTTAAAAAACAAAAACATGAAACAATATATATTTATCCTTTTCACTTTTTTATTTACAATAACTACACAAGCCCAAGAAATTGAATGGCTAACGTGGAGTGAAGCCATAGAAAAGGTAAACACGGATAAAAATCCGAAAAAGCTTTTTGTAGATGTCTATACCGATTGGTGTGGATGGTGTAAAAAAATGGATAAAGACACCTTTAACAATCCAAAAGTAGCCAAATATATGCAGGAGAATTTTTATATGATAAAAATGGATGCTGAAGGAAAGGAAGCTATTGTTTACAAAAACAAAACCTTTAAATATATTCCACAAGGAAACCGCGGTTACCATGAGTTGGCCGCCGCTTTGTTGAAAGGGAAATTGAGTTTCCCAACCGTTATTTTTTTAAATGAAAATGAAGAAATTCTTTCTCCAGTTCCTGGATATCAAAAACCAGATGGGTTTTTAATGATTGCTAAATATTTTGGAGATGATATTTATAAAGATAAAAGTTGGAAAGAATATGACGATAGTAATAAAAGCTAACCCAAACACCAAACTATGAATTGTCCATTAACAAACTTGAAAATCAACCGATAGGATAGTAAAAGGCGTTACATCTCCCCCTTGAGAAACAATAAATATTAACAGATGAAACTTTTAATCAAGCTATTTATTTTTTCAATAATTACTTTCTTTTTTACTTCATGTAAAGAAAAAAAGGATGATCAAATAAAAAAAGTAACTATTGAGAATGTTAGTCCTATTAGCCCTATGGAAAGGGTTTTGGAAGCTAACAATCCGCTTTTAAAAAGAGTTCTTGACAGTGCTGCTGATTATGAAGTACAAATTATGTTTACTGAAATTAAAAGGAACCATAACAACGTTACTTTTAAAGATTATAAATTCCATGTAAACGATTCCAATTATTTTTATCCTGCAAGCTCAGTAAAATTACCAATAGCTGTTTTAGCACTAGAAAAACTTAATAAAGACAAGCGTTTTACTATAAATACTCCTTTTTATATAGAGGGAGATTCGGTGGAGACAACTTTTAAAGATGAAATAAATAAAATATTTGCGGTTAGCGATAATGAAGCCTATAACCGACTTTTTGAATATTTAGGAAAAGATTATATCAACAAAACTCTCAAAGAAAAAGGATTAACAAACGTTCAAATAAATCATCGTTTAGCTACCGACAATGCCTATGAAATTGAGAATAAACCGCTTATTTTCATCACAAAAGATACCCTTACAGAAATTGTAGGAAGCATAAATACCCCTATTGACACTCTAAAAATTGAAAATTTAAAGAAAGGAAAAGGTTATATGGAAAACGATTCCATTATAAATGAGCCTATGGATTTTTGCTTAAAAAATTATCTTCCTGTAAGTACACTTCATAACATTATGAAACGAATTATTTTTCCAGAGAATTTTTCTCCTGAAGAGCAGTTTAATTTAGCTGCATCTGACAGAGAATTCCTTTTAAAATCTATATCTACACTACCAAAAAATCAAGGTTATGACTCAGAAGAATATTACGATAGTTATGTGAAATTCTTTATGTATGGAGATAAAAAAGAAGACATTCCAGACTCTCTAAAAATATATAATAAAGTTGGATTTGCATATGGTTATCTTACCGATTGCTCTTATATACACGATACAAAAAACAACATTGAATTTATTATTACCGCCACCATTCATGTAAATAAAAATCAAATTTACAACGATGGTATTTATGAATACGATAAAGTTGGCATCCCTTTTCTTGCTGAATTAGGACGTCAATTTTATAAAACTCAAACATTAACTAACTAACAACCAAAATGAAAACTACAAAAACATTTTTATTATTTATTACAATTTTATTTTTTATGAATACAAAAGCAGCTGCTCAAGAATTTGAATTAACCTTCGACCACAATGCTATTTTAGTTAAAGACCTTACCGAAAGTTCCAATTTTTATTTAAACATTATTGGACTTAAAGAAATTGAAAACAAAACTGAAAAATCGCATATTCGCTGGTTTTCTTTAGGCGGAAACTCTTCACTTCATGTTATTGAAGATAAAAACCATAAAGTACCAGACGTAAAAGGGCTTCATTTTGCCTTACACACTAAAAATTTAGATGCTTTTATAGAACATTTAAAAGAAAATAATGTCTATTTTGAAAATTGGCCTGGCGAAGCAAATACAACCAATACACGTCCAGATGGGGTTAGACAAGTTTATTTAAAAGACCCAAATGGATATTGGATTGAAGTTAATGAGAACTAAAAAATCAACTCCCTCGAGGCAAGCCTACGAGGTATTCAAAGGAAAAATAATTTAATACATCTCGACGTAGAACACTTCGATATACTCAGAACAAGCTCTGGGAAATAAAACGCTCAATGAGGGATTTGAAAATGAAGAACAATCAAATAAAAATAGAAAAAGAAAGCATTCTTTCGGATAATTGGTACCTGTTAAAAAAAATTGATTTTCAGTTTAAAAACAAAAAAGGCGAATGGGAAAAAGTTAGTAGAGAGGTATACGACCGTGGAAATGGAGCTGCTATTTTACTATACAATCCCGAAACAAAAAATATTGTTTTAACTAGACAATTTAGAATGCCAACTTATTTAAATGGTAATGAAAGCGGGATGATGATTGAAGTTCCTGCTGGAATTATTGAAAATGAAGATCCCGAAATATCTATCATCAGAGAAACCGACGAAGAGACTGGATATAAAATTTCTGAAGTACAAAAAGTGTTCGAAATATATCCATCTCCTGGTGCTGTTACAGAAAAGCTACACCTCTACATTGGAAAATACAACGCCAATATGAAAGCACATGAAGGCGGCGGACTCGATAGCGAACATGAGGATATTGAAGTTTTTGAAACCTCTTTTACAGATGTAGAAAGCATGGTAAAGAATGGTGAAATAAAAGATGCAAAGACCATTATGTTAATTCAATACGCTAGACTACATGGTATTATATAAAAAAAGCATTGTTAGCAGGAACTAACAATGCTTTAACAACAAACTAACTATCAATTTAACAAATTGAAATTTTTATTTCAAACTACCCTTTGGTAGTAATGCAAAATCTATTTCAGGAGCTTTTCCGTTTGGCGTTCTAGTATGCATGGTATTCATTTCTGTCATATCATCAAAAAAGCCACAATTTTTCATATAAAAAGTATTGCCTTTAGCTCCACCAGCATAATCAACTCTAGATCCTTTTTTTGCTGTAGCATCTGCTGTAAATTTAGCTTCGGTTAATTCATGCCACTCTCCTTCGGTATCATACACCCATTGGTTTCCATATACTCCCATACGACTTATATTTCCTGTTTGGGTAATAAAATTTTCTAAAAAAGAATGCTGTCTTTTTAAATAAGTACTTGTGTGCGGTCTTCTAAAACTAGCAATCAAATTCCAACTCCCTTCAGTAGGGTCAAAGAAATAAGCTGTATAATCGGTAGAATTATTGGTAGATGGACTCCCTTTAAGTAAAAACTTATACGTCTGCCCCGCTTTCCAATTAAACACTTTATAACTTTGTCCACCAGAACCTTCGTTTCCAAATTCTCCTGTGGTGACTCCTTCTCCTTTTCCTAAAAGAATAATTTTATAATCGTCTGGAATTTCATCAGGATTTTGCGTTTCATATGGACTCCAAACTGAAAATAAAATTCGTCGCTCTGTTGAAGAATTCACCTGCATCCCAAAGTATCCTTCAGCAAAACCATTCGCCATAAAATATGAACCTAAAGTATCGTCTCCTTCTGGTACTGTAATTTCATTATAAAACCACACAATGTCTTTTCCTTCTGGAGCTATATAGTTTAAGTGGACAGATGGTCCTCTTCTACCCCAATAAAAGTCTTCTTTTACATAAGTAATACCTTCATTTAATGCAGAACCTTCTAACGTAAAACTATCTATATCTGCAATAGTTTCTCCAGTATTAGACTTCCCTTGTATTTCTAAAAAATAGCACCCTGCCTTTTCTACAGAAAACATCCCAGCTTCAAGAGTTTGAAAATCGGTATTGGAGATTTCCACCTCTTTCTGCTGATCTCCCAATGCAATAGTTACTACAGAAGAACCTTCTACGGCTTGTGCTTTAAGACTTACTTTTATTTGTCCCGAAGTATTTACCTTAAAATACGTACGAATTTTTGTATCTAAATCCTTCCAATTACGAATTCCATCTTCTGTAATAATTTCTTCATTACTAGCAATATCTCCAACAACCCAACTATTTCCCTTAGCAAGAATAATACTTGGCGGATTAATAGCTTCTTCTATTATAACTTCTTTGGTTTCTCCATCCGTGTTACAACTAAAAAGTATAACCGAGCAAATGGTTATTAAAACTGATAAATATGTATTTTTTTTCTTCATTTAAAAAAAGTTAACTGAATGCTTTTAGCGATATTTACAAAAAAGCATTCAGTATTATCTAAACTCAACAATTAAATTAATCGTTTTGGATTAATGTAGGCTGTGTATTAATTTGGTTTTGTGGAATATATTCAATCACTCTATTATCTGTTGGCAACACTTCATAATAAGGATTACTTCCACTTAAATGAGTCCCTGGATATCTTCTATCTAGCGTCTCAGCATTTCTAAACACATCAAACTTTCTATGCCCTTCATAAGCAAATTCCAATCTACGCTCATCTGACACAACATCAATTAAGTCTTTCCCTACTGGAAAATCGGTAGCATCATCATAAGTTGACACCCCTGCACGCTCTCTAATAACATTTACATTAGCAAGTGCATTTGTTTCATCTCCCATTTCAGCATAAGCTTCAGCTTTATTTAAATACATTTCAGCTAATCTAGAAACTACTGGCGACCATAAATGAGGTACATTTTCTTGTAAAGAAGCTTTTAGAATATAAAATTTTGGAAAACCATTTCTTTTAAACATATCGAAATCGTATGTTACATATGTTTTTGTACCTGCATTATTAAAATAATACAATGTTTCCCCTCCATTATCCTCAGTCATAACTTCTACTTTACTTTCATCTTGAGTAAAGTAAATTTTCCCATTCTCTTCGGTGGTTCTTCTAAATTGGTAAGTATAATTATCATTTACCCAATAAACAGCTGGTATTTTGTTTCCGTCATCATCCAATTCGTACTGCGGATCGATAAATTCTTTTCTCGCATCTTCTGGATTTTCATTTATTAAATTTAAGTACGATTTTGAAGCATACATTTCTCCCCATCCAGTTCCTTGAATGTTAGCATAAAGAGACCCTACAGTATACCATCCTGGAGCTCCACTATTATTATAATCTGCTTCTTCTACAAAACGAAAACAAAAAATAGTTTCTGTATTATCTTCAGGTGTTTTTTGGAAATATTTTCCTAATTCTGTTGTTGGCAACAAACTATACCTTCCAGAGTTTATTACTTTATCTGCATACTTAATAGATTTATCATTTTCTCCCATATACAAATAAACTCTAGACAATAAAGCTTGTGCCGCCTCTTTAGTAGCATATGCATTTGTTTTATTAATGCTCATTAAAGATTCTGCCTTCAATAAATCTTCCACTACTTGATTGTAAACTTCTCCTACGGTATTTCTGTCTGGAATATCTGTAATATCAGAAGTTAACTTTAAAGGCACACCTAAGTTTGAAGCTCCTTGATAATATGGTTTCCCAAATACATTTACCAACTCAAAAAACGCATATGCTCTTAAATAGTAATTCTCTCCTATTAATTGATCTGACTCAGCAGCTTCCCCTTCCGTAGAAAGTTCAATCACTTTATTACATCCTACAATCGCTTTGTAAGCCGAACTCCATAAGTCGTTAATCCTACCACTGGTAGTAATATTATTATAGTTGTATGTGTAGAATAAAGCATCTGTTGTGGTTCCACTTAAAGAAACATTATCACTAGAGAACTCTGCTATTCTATGTAATTGTGGAGCAAAACCTCCTCCATCTCCATTTCCTTTTAATAAGGAATAGGATCCTCCAGTTGCGGCTTCTAATCCGCCTTCTCCTTCAAATAATTCATCTGAAGCAACCGAATCATATGGAAACCTGTCAAGTTCACATGAAGTTATAGAGGCTGCTGCTAATATGATATATAGTATTTTTTTCATTTCTTTTGATTTTAATGATTAAAAGGATATCGATAAACCTAAAGTAAGTCTCTGTGAAACAGGATACAAAGAACTATAATTCCCATTCACCCCTACTTCTGGATCCATCCCTGAAAAATCTGATGTTGTCCATAAATTATCCCCAGAAAGATAGATATTGAAATTACTCATCCCGATATTCTGTACCCAATCTGAAGGTAATGTATACCCCAATCTAACATTTCTCATTCTCAAATAACTACCGTCTTCTAAGTAACGAGAAGATACTTTATTTGATAAATTATTTCCACCATTTATCAATTTAGGATGCGTAGCAACATCTCCTGGCTGCTCCCAACGACTCCATCCATCTGCTAAAATCTGTTGGTTATATGTTGGATAAGCCCCATCTGCATCGTACAATTCTCTACTTGAGTTATAAATTAAATTCCCTTTTGAAAAAGCAAAGTTTGCCGATAACGAAAGCCCTTTATAATTAAATACAGTACCAAAACCACCATAATAATCTGGTGTAGAAGCTCCTACTTCTTGCTGTGTAGCATCATTCCAATTATTTGTTGTAGTTACTTCACCTGTAGTTTCATCTACAACCTCCCATAGTGGATCTCCATTTGCAGAATCTACACCAGCCCACTTACGCATATACCAAGTATTAATATCTTGCCCTTCATTTAATCTTTTATTTCCATTTATTATTGGCTCTCCTTCAAAAAGCTCAGTAACTTCATTATTATTAATACCAATATTAAAGTTTAAAGCCCATAAGAAATCTTCATTACGAATTACATCTGCATCTATAAAAGCTTCAAAACCAGTGTTTTTAACTCCTCCAATATTTTCCCAATATCCACTATATCCAGTAACATCAGGTATTTTCACAAAATACAATAAATCAGAAGTATCTTTAATATAGTAATCAAACGTTAATCCTATTCTGTCAAATATTCTAAAATCAAATCCAAAGTTTGTTTGAAAAGATTTTTCCCAAGCAACATCTTCATTCCCTAATTGAGAAGGCGTAGTTACAGGCACTCCATTATATGTATTACTCAAGCTAAACAAATCGTATTGTGGATATAAAGAACTAGGTCTATTTCCAACAGCACCATAACTAGCTCTTAGCTTAAGCTCATTAATAGCTTCTACATTAAAAAAATCTTCATTATGTACATTCCACCCAGCACTTGCTGAATAAAAAATACCATATTGATTATTCTCTCCAAAGTTTGAAGCCCCATCCCGTCTAATAGATAATTGCACTAAATATCTATTATCGTAACCATAGTTTGTATTTAATAACATAGATTGCAATGCGTATTCGTTTTTACCTCCACCAACAGTTTGTGGACTAGCTGCATTGTCTAAAATTTCTGTACCAGCAACAATTCCTTGTCCTGCAGCAGAAAAGCTATCAAATACATAATCATTATATTCATATGCAGCCAAAGCTGTAAAACTATGGTCTCCCCATAGGTTACTATACTTTAACATCTGGTTGGTAAATCTTGTTATTCTTCTAGAAGTATATTGACTTAAACTACCATTAACCGCCAAACCAGCATTTGATTTTGGATCTTGATATGATTTACTATCATATCTAAACATTGTATAACTGTTTGTTGAGATGAATTTTAAATGATCAGTAATTTTATATTCAAAATCAAAGTTTGTATACAAATTAAACTCTTGATTTTCACTATAATTCCACTGCAAATCATATAAATAGTTAGAGTTATCTCTCCCAATCCAACCAGTCCCATTCTCTTGTGGGTTTATAATATTCCCCTCTTCATCATAAGGAGAATCCCATGGCATATAGGTAAGCATAGCATACAAAGAGTGTTGCTGATTTTCTACTGTATTGTAGTTCAGTCCAACTTTAGGCTTCAATGTTAAACGCTCTCCTACTTTATAATCATGATTTATCCTAAAACTTAATTTATCAAATTCATATCCCTTAATAGATCCTGTTTCATCATAATATCCTAAAGAAATATATGTTTTAGTTTTTTCTGTTCCAGCAGTAAATATTAAATTATGATCCTGAACAATTCCAGTTTGGGTACCATTATCTATCCAATCATAATCTTTCTCCAACAAACTTG
The DNA here is from genome assembly GCF_056857615.1 of Galbibacter sp. L-19. Taxonomy (NCBI): domain Bacteria; kingdom Pseudomonadati; phylum Bacteroidota; class Flavobacteriia; order Flavobacteriales; family Flavobacteriaceae; genus Galbibacter; species Galbibacter sp. L-19. The sequence continues at coordinate 130,287 of NZ_JBSXNL010000057.1, read as the reverse complement.
GGTTATACCATGGATTATCAGCTTGATTAAAAGTATCTCCAAATTGTTGATAATTATCGTACATCTGTTGAGAATTCATCAATTCAAAATTCCCTTGATTAAAGTTTGAAAAACCTGTTTTTGTTGATACCGTTAATTCACTTCTACCAACTTTGGCTTGTTTTGTAGTTACAACCACTACTCCATTTGCTCCACGAGAACCATACAAAGATGTAGCCGAAGCATCTTTTAAAACAGATAAAGTTTCAATTTCATTTGGATTTAAGTTTGGTGTACCATGCATAATAACTCCATCTACCACCCATAACGGACTTACACGTCCATCAATAGAAGAGATTCCACGTATCCGAACATCTGGTACAGACCCTGGTTGCCCAGAACCTTGGATTACTTGTACCCCAGAAACTTTACCTTGTAACATAGTAGATACATCGGTGGAAGTTACGTCTGTTAATTCTTCAGAGTCAATTGTAGAAACCGATGCTGTAACTTCTTCCTTCTTTTGTGTTCCATAAGCCACAACTACAACCTCATCTAATTCTGAAGCTGAAATTTCCATACTAACATTTACAGTATTAGCCGCTCCAATAACAACCTCTTTTTCTTTATATCCAATATAAGTAAAAAGCAATTTTACTCCTTCCTCTACAGAAATAGAGTAATTCCCATCAAAATCGGTGACAGCACCTTTGGTTGTGTTCTGCACCATTACGTTTGCGCCAGGAATTGGCATACCAGTCTCCGCATCTGTCACTGTTCCTGAAACAGTTTTTTCTTGCGCAAAAGAAACCATACAACACAAAACCGTAATAAAACTTACAAATAAATGTTTCTTCATTATTAAAAAATTAGGTTAGTAATTTATGTTAAACTCAAATTCTTGTTAAAAAAGTAATGTTACACAACTTTTAAATAAACATACACATAACAAAAACTTTCATTTCCACCGCAATTTATAAATTTCTCACAATTAAACAAAAAATAATAAACATTTAACTTTCGAATTGATTTTAAAATTATAAAAAAACATATAAAACGAAAATAAAAAGCTTATATGATAATTTTTATTTTCGAATTATTTTCTTTTAATTTGCGTAAGATGACTATTAGTCTTCACTATATAAATATGAAAAAGATGAATAATAATACTGAAAGCTGTCAAGATCTTTATACGGTTCAAGAAATTAATGCACAGCCTAGATTATGGTTAGAGACTTTTCTTCTACTGAAAAAAAATAAAGAAGACATCTCTAATTATTTACAACCTATTTTAGATATCAATAATCTTAGAATAATTGTAACTGGTGCAGGTTCTTCAGCATTTATTGGAGAGGCAGCTCAAAGCATCATTCAAAAGCAAACCAACCAGTTAACGCAACCTATTGCTACCACAGACCTTGTTACGCATCCAGATTTTTTCTTTATAAAAGACACTCCTACCTTATTAATTTCTTTTGCAAGATCTGGTAATAGCCCAGAAAGTCTAGAAGCAGTTTCCTTAGCAGATAAATATTGTAATAATGTTCACCACTTAATTATTACTTGTAATAAAAATGGAGAATTAGCCAATTACAATAAGGAAACAAAAAGTCCATGTTATAGTATTATTTTACCAGAAGAAACTAATGATAAAAGTTTAGCAATGACAAGTAGTTTTACCTGTATGCTTCTTACCGCTATATTAGTTTCAGACATTAAAAACATAGACAAAAAAGAACAAGTTCTAGAAACTATATGTAAACAGGCTACTACTATTATAAAAAATCAAGAAATTTTTTCTAAAATAGCAGAAAGAGCCTTTGAAAGAGTCGTATTTTTAGGTTCTGGAGAGAAATTAGGTATTGCGAGAGAATCTCATTTAAAATTACAAGAATTAACTGACGGTAAGGTTATTTGTAAATTCGATTCGTTTTTAGGTTTTAGACATGGACCAAGAGCTGTGGTTAACGCAAACACACTGCTTGTATATTTATTTTCTGAAGATGAGCACGCCTTTAAATATGAAAAGGATTTAGTGGAAGACATCGCTAAAGATCCTAGAAATATTCAGTCTATTTTGGTTGGAGGCTTCAATGATATAACTATTGAAAATTCTACTAGAATTCCTTTTCAAGCGGTTAACAACAATATATTACAACTAATTCCTGTTACATTAATAGGTCAGCTTTTAGGGTTGCACAAATCGCTAAACTTAGGCTTAAACCCAGACAACCCTTCGGTTTCTGGAGCTATTAACAGAGTGGTTCAAGGAGTTAATATTTACAAAAAATAATGAAATGATCTTAACTGTTTGTCCAAATCCATCTATAGACACCTATGCTTGGCTAGAAAATATAGAAGCTAAAAAAGCAAATAGGATATTAGCATTAAAAGAGTATCCTGGAGGAAAAGCTACGCATGTTGCCTTTGCATTAAAGGAGCTTAATATGGCAACCACACTTTTTGGAAACTGGGCAGGGACAACAGGACAATGGATCAAAACTGCTTGCAGCACTAAAAATATAGACGTTGATGGAATAACACTTGATGATGGACAGAACAGAAAATGTTATACGTTTAGATCCTCGCTAGCTGCTTTTAACAATACTGAACTTTTAGAGCCAGGACCAAAATTTAAAGAAACAGATTGGGAGTTATTTACAACAGCATTTCAACAATCGGTTTCCAAACATTCTCTAGTATGCATCTCTGGATCGTGGCCTAAAGGAGCTCCAGAAAATGCTTATAATTTGTTGATTGAAATTTGTAATCATCAGCAAAAAAAAGTAATTATTGATTGCTCAGGAAAACAACTAAAAAATGCATTACAACAATCATTTTTTGGCCTCCATATTAATGAAGACGAGTTAAAATCTATATATAAAGAAGATTCAATTCCGTCTATTATAAAAAAGTTAAGCGTAAAGGTAGAACTTATCGCTATAACAAAAGGAAAAGAAGGTTTATGGTTATACTACCAAGGAAAATTAATCCATGCAAATGTAACCATTGATAAGGTGCTAAGTACCGTTGGTAGTGGCGACTGCCTTACCGCAGGAATTACTTATGCAGTTGAAAAAAACCTCAACATGGAAGATATTGCCAGGTATGGCGTTGCATGTGGAGCAGCCAATTGTTTAAATGAAGACTTAGGAATGCTTAAAATTGAAGATGTAAACAAGCTACTGCCAAAAGTAATAGTAACACCTCTTGAAAATAAGCTTATGAATAATTAGAAGGAGAAACTGAAAAAATGGCCACAAAAGTAAATATCAAAATAATCAACTACCTCAAGGCAAAGTCTACGAGGTATTCAAAGAAAAGATGATTTAATCCATTTCGACGTAGAACACCTCGATATACTCAGAACAGGCTCTGGGGAATAAAGCCCTCAATGAGGGATTCAAATCTCAATTATTGAATAAAAGAATTGAATTATGTCTTATAAAGAATTAATAGTTGTTGGAGAGCTCAATGTTGATTTAATATTAAATAACATTGAAGGTTTTCCAAAAATAGGAACAGAAATTATAGCTAATAATATGAATCTCACACTTGGGAGTTCATCGGCTATTATGGCTGCAAATGCAGCTACAATGGGAATTTCAACTTCTTTTTGCGGCGTAGTTGGGAACGATAACTATGGAGATTTTATTACCTCGGAATTAAAAAAGAAAAACGTACATACGGAATTCATCACAAAAAATAGTGCCTTACAATCTGGAATCACTATTGTAATGAATTACGATCAAGATAGAGCAAATGTAACCTATTGCGGAGCTATGGAAGCATTAACTTTTGATTTAATTCCATGGGACACATTGTCAGAATTCAAACATTTTCATTTATCCAATTTTTTTATTCAGAAAGGTATCCGAAAAGACATTACCAAAATCTTTAAAAAAGCAAAAGAATGTGGGTTAACAACTTCTCTTGACCTGCAATGGGATCCAGAAAATAAATGGGATTTTAATTTTGAAGCATGCCTCCCTTATGTTGATATTTTTATGCCGAATGAGCAGGAATTATTGGCTCTAACAAAACAAGAAACACTGGATACTGCAATACAACATATTGAGAAAAGTGCAAATATTATTGTAGTCAAGATGGGAGAAAAAGGCAGTATTGCTATTCAAAATAAAAAAAGAACTACTACCGAAGCTTTTCATAATCCTACCTATGTGGATTCTATTGGAGCTGGAGACTCTTTCAATAGTGGTTTTATAAAAAAATTCATTGAAAAAGTACCCTTGGCAGAATGTCTTCGTGCAGGAAATTTAATGGGCGCTTTAAATACAACTGCTGCTGGAGGAACAGCTGCCTTTGTCAATCAAAATATCATCAAAGAAAAAGTAAAAACAATATTTAATTCTGAATTATAAAAGTCATGTTATTAAAAGAAAAATTAGCCGTATTTACCAGTCAACATAGAGGATTGCTCGCTACAAACTTCTATAACTTAGAAACCTTACACGGGGTTTTAAAAGCAGCATCAGAATTAAAAGAACCTATAATTTTACAATTGACCAAAAGTTCCATAGATTATATGGGGTTGGACACTGCTGTAAAACTCGGAAGAGCAGGTTTAGAACAGTTTGGTGTTGAAGGATGGATTCACTTAGACCACGGAGGTTCTGTAGAATTAGTACAACAATGCCTTGATGCTGGCTTTGATTCTGTTATGATTGACGGAAGTGAACTCCCTTTTGAAGACAATATAAAAATGACTCAAGAGGTAGTAAAGCGTGCTAAAAAATACAATGCACATGTAGAAGCAGAATTGGGTTATGTAGCAAAATTAGGTCAATCTCATGGTACACAGGGTTTTACACAACCAAGTGAAGCTAAAGAATTTGTAGACGCTACTGGCGTTGATGCTTTAGCAATTGCCATTGGTACAGCCCATGGATTCTATAAAGAAGAGCCTAATTTAGATATTGAACTTTTAAAAAGCATTAAAGAAGTTACCAATGCAACCTTAGTACTACATGGAAGTTCTGGAGTTCCTCACAACCAAGTGCAAAAAGCTATTAGCAACGGTATTTGCAAAGTGAATTTAGCTACAGAAATTAAAAATATCTTTATGAAAACGCTTCAAAAGGAGCTTACTAATAATGAAGAAATCGACTTAAGAAAAGTTTTCCCTAAGGCTACCAATCAAGTTACCGACTTGGTGAAAACTAAATTAGAAATGATAAAAAACTAAAACTATGCTAAACCCATTCATTGATGCACATGTCCATTTAAATACACGCTCCGAAGCAAAAATGAAGTTAGCTAAAAAATATAATGCTTCATTTTTATCGATTAATACCAATATTCCGTTTTTTGATTCTTTAGAGGAACAACAACAGGTGATTCACGATTTGGAAGAAAAATATCCAAATACAAGTAAATTCATTACTAGTTTTGATACTAAATTTTGGAATACAGACAAATGGCTTCCGCATGCTTTAAACCAAATAAAAACAGGAATGGCAAATGGCGCTGTTGGTGTTAAAATTTGGAAAAACATAGGAATGGATCCTGAAGTAAAAGATAAAAATGGAAACTTTGTTTTGTTAGATGATGCTCGCTTCGACCCTATTTATCAATACTTAGTAGCTAATGATATCTTACTTATTGGACACCAAGGGGAACCTAAAAACTGCTGGCTTCCGTTAGAAAAAATGACAGTGGATTCTGATAGAAATTATTTTGCTGAACATCCAGAATATCATATGTTTTTACTTCCTGAATATCCATCATATGAAAAGCAAATGGAGGCTCGTGATAATGTGCTAAAAAAATTCCCTCAACTAAAATATGTTGGGCTTCATTTGTTTAGCATGGAATGGAGCATAGATGAAGTAGCAAAAAGGTTAGACACCTATCCAAATACAATGACCGATTTAGCGGAGCGTATTTGCCATGTCCAATTACAAGCAAAAGAAAACCTTGAAAAGGTAAAAGAGTTTTTTATTAAATATCAAGATCGAATTATCTACGGAACTGATGTTATTGACGATGGAAGCATGAATGATGAACAACTTACCCAAAAATTTGAAACACTTTGGAATACTCATTGGGACTTTTTTGCAACTGACAAAACATTAAGTGCTCCAGAGTTTAAAGGAACTTTTGAAGGCTTAAATTTACCTGAAAACGTTCTTCAAAAAATATTTAGAGATAATGCTATAAAAACTTACAGCTTTTAAATAAAAAAGTGGCTATCTAGAAAGAATCTAAACTCTAAATGTTATCCTGAGCTTGTCAAAGGATTCTTTTATGAGTTGGTTGTTTAAACTTCGACAAGCTCAGTTTGACAACTACCAATTACTTTTTAGATAGCCACTTTTTATGGTTTTAACAGTTAATCTTGCCTTACATTTCCTATTATTTGCTCCTCCTCTGTTTTGTAATTAGACAGGTTAATAGCCGTTTCTATTAAAGCTAAATGAGAATAAGCTTGTGGGAAGTTCCCTAACAATCTCTTAGTTTCAAAATCTATATCTTCACTAAATAAACCTAAATGATTGCTATAAGACAGTAATTGTTCAAATAGTTTTACTGCTTTTTCGTGCTCTCCTATTTTATTTAATGCATTAATAAACCAAAACGTACATATTGTAAAAGATGACGAAGGCAATCCAAAATCGTCTTGATTTTTATATCTATAGAGCAAGCCATCGTTGCTAAGTTCTTTTTCTATTGCTTTTACAGTTCCTACATATCTTGGATCATTTGCATTAATAAAACCATAAGGCTCCATTAATAAAACAGAAGCATCTAAATCTTTAGACCCATAAAACTGAGTAAAGGCTTGTACTTCTTCATTCCAAGCATTGTTATGGATATCATTTTTTATTTCTTGTTCTAAAACGCTCCATTTCTCAATTTTGCGGGTTTTATTTAACATTTTAGCTACCCTTAAAGCTCTATCTACTGCTACCCAGCATAATACTTTAGAAAAGGTAAAATGCTTTTCTTCAGTTCGAAATTCCCAAATCCCCTTATCTGTTTCTTTCCAGTGTTTGTTTACAACCCAAACAATCCCTTTAGTAATAGTCCAAAGGTCTTCACTATTTTCAATTTGAGTACTAAACTTCATAAACTGCTCATAAATAACATCCATTAAAATTCCATAGATATCATTTTGACGTTGCTCATACGCAGCATTTCCAATTCTAACAGGTTTAGAGCCTTTATAACCACTTAAATGATCGAGAGTTTCTTCGGTTAACCTTTTCTCCTTATTAATTCCGTACATAATCTGAAGTTTCTCATCTTTATCTGGAATTAAATCGATAATAAACTGAAGAAAACGTTTGGCCATATTTTTATGTCCGAGTTCAGAAACTACTTTTATAACCATTGAAGCATCTCTAATCCAACAGAACCTATAATCCCAATTTCTAACTTCTCCAATAGTTTCTGGAAGTGAAGTTGTAGCAGCAGCCAAAACAGCTCCTGATTTATCATAGCTCAACATTTTCAATGTCAAAGCACTTCTCAGAATTTCTTTATTGTATTTTTTATAGGTTGGAGTTCTTTCAGACCAATTTAACCAATATACTTTAGTTCTAGATAATTCTAAAAAAGCCTTATTTACAGTTGGTACAAATATTTTCTCATTGTATCCTACCAAGAAATACCCATCTCCATTAATTGAGATTTCCTCTCCTGTTACTACTTTATCTTTGTCGTAACTAGTATATAGAAAAAGGGTATCAAATTTTTCTTTATCGGTTAAACTAACAATAAAATCATCTTTTACATAGGTATTTGTTACCCCTAAAGCATACTCTAACTTCGGATTATAATCAACCCTCATTTTTGGGTTTCCACTAATGTGTTCTATATAGCGAATTACATCTGGAGGGGAATTATATCCCCCATCTTCTTCGTAATATCTAGGCATAAAATCCCATACCGAAAAAGCATCCTCTCCATTAGAAAAACGTGTTACTAAAACACTTGTATTTTTATAATATTCCTGAGAAATAGTATATGAATTGTCTACCTTAAAACCAAAACTCCCTCCTATTTCTTCATCTAAAAGTTTAGCGAATACAGAAGAAGAATCAAATTCGGGCAAACAGCACCAATCGATGTATCCCGTTTTAGAAATTAATGCAGCGCTTCTGCAATTTCCTATGATTCCGTATTCTAAATTATTCATTAATTATATTTTTTATAACGTTTAAAAACTAATAATTCCTTAAATTAACGAAAATCTTATTTGTTAACCAATATTCTAATCATAAATGAAAGTAAATAAATTATGTCATTTTGATTATCATAATTCAAGGGCTTATTTTATATTATTTTCATAAAAAGGATATTAAAAAACAATCAACTTAAAAAAAAAGAAAAAACAGCAACCAAAATTATGAGCAAAACAATTATTGTTTCCAACCGACTACCACTTCAAATAAAATTAAATAATGATGAACTTGAAATAACCCCTAGTGTTGGTGGGCTTGCCACTGGAATGAAATCTGTGCATAAGGATGATGGTGGTTTATGGATTGGATGGTCTGGACTTACTGAGGAAGAATTAAACGAATCTCTTGAGAAAAAAGTTGATAAAGCAGTAGTTAAAGAAAATTGTGCATCGGTTAATTTATCTCAAAATGATATTGACAACTATTATTTTGGGTTTAGCAACAGAACTCTTTGGCCTCTTTTTCATTATTTTATGGAATATACCGAGTTTGAAAAAGACTTTTGGGAGTCTTACAAAAGGGTAAATCAGAAATTTGCAGATGTTGTTATTGAAAATTTAGAGGATGGAGATAAGGTTTGGGTGCACGATTACCAACTATTATTACTCCCCCAACTTATAAAAGACAAAAGACCTGATGTTTCTATTGGTTTCTTTTTACATATTCCATTTCCTTCTTATGAAATTTTTAGGACTTTCCCTTGGCGTGAAGAATTGTTAACTGGAATGCTGGGATCGGATTTAATTGGATTCCATACGTATGATTATGAAAGACATTTTTTAAGTTCGATAAAAAGAATTTTAAGACTTGATGTAAAATTCAATGAAATTATTTATCATGATAGAATTGTAAAAGTAGACTCTTTCCCAATGGGAATTGATTATAAAAAATTCCATGAAGCTGCTATCAACCACACCGAATTAAACACTAACGATAAATCTGAACTACAGCAACGTTTAGACGACCATATACAAGCTTCTGAAGACACTAAATTAATACTTTCCATAGATAGATTAGACTATACCAAAGGAATCCCAAATAGAATTCGGGCATTTGAGTATTTCCTGAATAAATATCCAGAATTCAAAGAAAAAGTTCGGCTTATAATGCTCTCTGTACCTTCAAGATCTAATGTGCCACAATATCAATTATTAAAAAAGGAAACCGATGAATTGGTGGGGAGAATAAATGGGCAGTTTGCAACCGTAAGTTGGACTCCAGTTTGGTATTTCTATCGCTCTATGCCTTTTGATAATTTGATAGATTTATACACCTCTTCAGATGTAGCCTTAATTACTCCTGTTAGAGATGGAATGAATTTGGTAGCTAAAGAATACGTAGCCACCAGAACCAAAAAAGATGGGGTTTTAATTTTAAGTGAGATGGCTGGTGCTTCCAAAGAAATGAATGAAGCCTTGATGATTAATCCTAATAATTTTGAGCAAATTGCAGATGCTATAAAACAAGCGCTTGAAATGCCAATTGAGGAACAAATATCTCGAAATACCATCTTGCAAAAAAGATTAGAGCGTTATAGTGTTGAAAAATGGGCTCATGAATTTATGAAATCTCTAGACGCCACTAAAAATTTAGGGCAAGTTATAGTTTCTGAAAAACTAAATGATAAACTTGTTGAACGCATGCTTAGCGATTACAAAAAGGCTAAAAGCAAACTAATTTTATTAGATTATGATGGAACGCTAGCTGGATTTCAAGACAATCCGCAAAATGCGAGTCCAGATGCAGCGCTTATTAAATTACTAGATAGGCTAAACGAAATGCCAAATACCGATATGGTAATTATAAGTGGAAGAGATAAAGAAACTTTTGAAAAATGGTTTGGAAATAAAGACTACTCACTTATTACCGACCATGGAGTATGGCTAAGAAAACGTACCAAAGAATGGGAAGCACTTGAGCGTTTAAAAAACGATTGGATGGAAAACATCAGACCTATTCTTGAGACTTTTGTGGATAGAACGCCTGGAACATTTATTGAAGAAAAAAAATATTCCCTTGCATGGCATTACCGTAAAGCAGATCCAGAATTAGCACAAATAAGAACTATCGAGCTCAATACAGTCTTAACCAGCCTTATTTCTAACAACGACCTTACCGTTCTAAAGGGCAATAAAGTAATTGAAATTAAAAGTAGTAGTGTTAATAAAGGACGTGCTGCTTCTAGATTATTATCTACTAAAGATTATGACTTTATTTTTACAATTGGAGATGATTGGACAGATGAATATATGTTTGAAGAAGTACCAGAAGGTTCTTATACCGTAAAAGTAGGTTTCAAAAAAACAAAGGCTAAATATTACGTAAAAGACACAAAAGAAGTACGAACTCTAATTTCCAAAATAGCTGATTCACAATAAAATAGTCATGCCAAATATCATTTTTGCATAAAAGTTTCACTTTTATCGATTTTTTAATGTGCATGATAGATTTTTATATCTATTTATAAAATTCTTTCGTAAAATTAGTACTCTAAACTAATACTAGCCAATCAAATAAATCATTTTTGTTTATTCTGATTGGCTTACTTATTGTAATTATGAAAGCAATTTACATTTCCCTTTTTATGTTCACACTTCATTTAGGGGCTCAAAACCCAACTGAAGTTTTTTTGTTTGATATGGATAAATCCTATCGATTAACAAATCCTATAAACCTCTCAAATAATCCAACTGAGTACAACAACCAACCTTATTTTGTAAATAATAACAACATATTATATTCTTCAACAAGAAATAAACAAACAGATATAAAGCATGTAGATTTACAAAAAGAAACCCAAGAATGGATAACTAATACTCCTGGAAGCGAATTTTCTCCTCAAATGGGTTATCTCCCTAATATGTTTACCGCCATACGGTTAGATACAGATGGCAAACAGTTATTATATAGTTATGATATAAAAAATGGAAATGCTACTGAGCTTATAAAAAACCTAAAAATTGGCTATTACACTTGGTTTGACAAAAATACTATTGTAACCTATACCATTGGTAAAATAGCAGATAGTTCCAAGCTGGAAGTCCATGAATTAAATAACAAAACAACTTTTACATTAACTAAAAATATAGGTAGATGTATCCAAAAAATACCTAATACAAACCTCATTAGTTTTGTTGACAAAAAGAGTATTCCCAATAGCATCAAAACCTTTGATCTTAGCACCGGGCAAGTAAAACTTATTACAAGTATATTAGAAGGTTCTGAAGATTACACATGGACTCCAGACGGGAATATATTAATGGGAAAAGATGATATTTTATATTTGTTTGATCCGTCAGATAAAAAAGGTTGGACTCCAATTGCCTCTTTAAAAAATTATAACCTTCATAAAATATCAAGATTAGCTATTAGTCCAAATGGAAAATCAATCGCAATAGTAGCTGTAAAAAAATCGGCTAATTCTCCTAGAAAAACTAAAATGGGAATTATTGACATTGGAGTGGTTGTAAATAATTTAGAGAAATCGCTTACATTTTACAAAGATATTTTAGGAATGACAGAAATGTGGAAGTTCTCTATTGACAAAAAGTTTGGAAAAGAATCAGGCTTAACAAATGGATTAAGCACAGAAGTTACGGTACTACAATTAGAAAACAATGATTATACTACAGCGTTTAAATTGATGAGTTTTGGAAAGCATAAAGATTGGCAACCTAACTATATCCAACAAGATTTAGGAGTTCAGTATATAACACTTAATGTAGATTCTGTCGACCCTTTTTTAAAGAGAATATATAAAAACAATGTGGAACTCTTAGGAAACACTCCTATTACATTAAGTAATGGAAAAACATTTCTCTTGATTAAAGATTACGACGGTACTTTTATCGAAATTATCGGGAATTCCATTAATGATTAACTCGTACAAATGCCGCAAAATTTTATTTAATTTTAATATCCTCCAAGAAACCATACATTTTTTTATCTTTAGAAAGTCATTTTATTAAATGAATACACCTTATAAAAGTGTTCAAATATTTTTAAGTCTCATTCTTAATTAGTTAAAAACTTTCTATGAAAAAATTTTTATTCCTTCTTACCCTCACCACTTGCAGTATTTTAGCTGCGCAAACAGATTCTAGAATTTATGATATTATAAATAATGTTTCTGCGGAAAGAATTAAAACCGATGTAACAAAATTAGTCGGTTTTGGAACACGACACACCTTAAGCGATACCGTTTCTAAAACTCGCGGAATTGGAGCTGCAAGACGATGGATAAAAAGTGAATTTGAAACTATTTCTTCTGATTGTGATAATTGTTTAGAAGTTTTCTATCAGAAAAATTTAGTTAAAAAAGGCGAAAATAATAGAATTACTAAAGACGTTTGGGTAAATAATGTAGTCGCTATTCAAAAAGGAACCAAATATCCTAATCGCTATATTATTATGAGTGGCGATATTGATTCTCGTGTTTCTGACGCTAATAATTTCGAGTCAGATTCTCCAGGAGCAAATGATAATGCTAGCGGAATGGCAGGTACTATTGAAGCCTCTAGAGTTCTCTCCAAATACAAGTTTGAAAATAGTATAATCTATGTTGGACTTTCTGGAGAAGAGCAAGGACTATTTGGAGGAAAAGGCTTGGCTGCATATGCTAAAGAAAAAGGATGGGAAATTATCGGGATTTTTAATAACGATATGATTGGAAACATAAAAGGCGTTGATGGAATTATTAGCAATACCGATTTTAGAATTTTTTCTGAACCTACTCCTCCAACAGAAACAGAACAACAAAGAACCCTTCGTAGGTTTTATGGGGGTGAAGTTGATGGAATCTCAAGACAACTGGCAAGATATGTACACGCAAATGTAAAAACATATATGCCAGAAATGAATCCTATGTTAATTTATCGTCTTGACCGTTTTGGTCGCGGAGGGCACCATCGTCCATTTAACGATGCTGGATTTGCTGGAATCCGAATTATGGAAGCTCATGAAAATTACACACAACAACACCAAGATATTAGAACCGAAAATGGCATTGAATACGGAGATGTTCTCAAACACGTTAATTTTGAATATGCAGCAAAACTAACTGCAGTGAATGCTATTAATTTAGCGTCCATTGCTTGGGCTCCACCAGCACCCAAAAAAGTTGCTATTGGTGGTATTGTAGAAGCCTCAGCCAAATTAGAATGGAATAAAATAGATGGCGCTAAAGGTTATAAAATATATTGGAGAGATACAACTTCTCCTACATGGGATCATTCACGTTATGTAGAAAATACAACTTCTTTTACATTAGAAGGCGTTGTTATTGATAATTTCTTTTTTGGAGTAGCTGCTGTAGGAGAAAATGGAAATGAAAGTGTGGTAGTTTTTCCAAATGAAATTATTAAAAACTAACTTTTGGAAGAAGCTACACTCAAGCTATTTATTTGATTTTCAATATAATAAATTACCTAAAGGCAAGCATACGAGGTATTCAAAAGATAATAATTTAGTCCATTTTGACTTAGAGCCCTTCGGTAAACTCTGGACAGGCTTTGGGGAATAAAACCCCCAATGAGGGATTTAAACATAGATATTAATCAAAAAAGCACCAATTATGAAAACCATTTTGACATCCTTATTTGCTGTTTTAATATTAACAGCGTGTAAAACAGAACCCAATAAAGAGAAAGACGTAGTTGCTAACGCCGTATCTGAAATAAGTAACGAATTATCCGAATCTCAAAGACACCACGAGTGGGTCGACCTTAAAAGAGAGAATGGAACTTTTAAAGCCTTTGTAGTATATCCGGAAAGCAATGTTGCTACCGATGCTGTTATTGTAATCCATGAAAACCGTGGTTTGAATGATTGGGCACGTTCTTTTGCTGATAAGCTTGCTGCTGAAGGATATTTGGTAATTGCTCCAGATTTAATTTCGAATACTGTTGAAGGCATTGAAAAAACAACAGATTTTGAAAACACCGACAAAGCCCGAGAAGCTATATACGCCCTCAATCCAGACCAAGTTACTAAAGACTTACAAACCACTTACGAATATTTAAAGAAAGATCCTGCGGGGACTGGAAATATTTCTGTAGTTGGTTTCTGCTGGGGAGGTTCTCAAACATTTAGATATGCCACCAATAATCCAAACATAGAAAAAGCTTTTGTTTTTTACGGAACAGCTCCAGACAACAAAACAGTTCTAGAAAATATTAAAGCTCCTGTTTATGGTTTTTATGGCGGAAATGACAATAGAGTAAATGCTACTATTCTAACTACCAAAGAAGCTATGAAACAATACAACAAGGTGTATGAACCCATTATTTATGAAGATGCTGGACATGCCTTTATGAGAAGTGGTGCAGAAGAAAATGCCGAGGAAGGTAATAAGAAAGCACATAACCAGGCTTGGAAACGACTTTTAGAGCTTTTAAAGTAAAATGCTCACCTAGTATTAAAAGGCTAAAAAGTATTTTTATGTAAGGGTTAATCACAATTTAAGAAATGCAAAAATATATAATAATTATAGTTTTAATTGCAATTTCCTGTAAAGGAAAATCCGAGAAAAATAATCTAACTGAAAAGTCTAAATTTGAAATTATAAAGACTTCCGAATATGAACTTATAAAAACTAAAAATCAAAAGGGACTATTGATTTTATTTCCTTGCTTTCCTTGCGATGCAGAAAACACCTTATCTGAATTTAAAATTGCGGAGATGAGTATAAAAAACAACTTTTCAGTTTTAGCAATGAATTTAAATCAGCGTTTATATTTAAACCAAAAAGAAAAACAAGAATTAGCCAAACAATTAACAGATATAATCCGAGAACAAAATTTATCTAAGGAAAATATATTTGTTGGTGGATTTTCGAGTGGAGGAAACGTAAGTTTATTAATCTGTGATTATCTTGAAAAGAATAAAAGTCAAATTCAACCGAAAGGTGTTTTTATAGTAGATTCACCTATTGACCTCCTTGGACTTTATCGAACTGCCGAAAAGAATTTAAAACTTAATTTTTCAGAATCATCAATCCAAGAATCAACTTGGATTAAAAATATGTTTGATAAAAAATTTGGAAATCCGTCTGATAGCATTAAATCTTACGAACAGAATTCACCTTATACATTAAAAACGGAAAATATTGACAATCTTAAAGGATTGAAAGGATTAAAAATTAGATTTTATACAGAACCTGATTTAAAATGGTGGAAAGAATATGCAAAAAATGAATATGAGGATTTAAATGCTTTTTATATTCAAAAATTATCAGATAAATTAAAGACCGAATTCGGAAATAAAAATATCGAATTGATAAGTACGAAAAATCGAGGTTATCGGGCAAATGGTGAGAGACACCCACATTCTTGGTCGATAGTAAACAGAAAAGATTTAGTAAATTGGATAACAAAATAAATGAAAATTCCAGAATTCTATTTTCCAACCGATAAAGAATGGAGAGAATGGCTACATAATAACCATCAAAATTATGAAGGCATTTACCTTGTTCTCTATACCGTTAGCAGTCCGAAGCAAAGCATGAGATGGGAAGAAGCAGTTAGAGTAGCTCTTTGTTACGGTTGGATTGATGCCACCGTTAAAAAAATAAATGATGAAAAGAGAATCCAATATTTTACACCTCGAAAACCAAAAAGTGTTTGGAGTAAAGTCAATAAAAATCATTTAAAAGAGCTAGAGGAACTAAAATTAATACATCCAAGTGGGTATGAAAAAATTGAAGTTGCTAAACAAAATGGTTCCTGGACAGCCCTAGACGATGTTGAAAATTTAATTATCCCAACAGACCTTCAAATAGCTTTTGATGCAAATGAAATCGCATTTAAAAATTACCTTACATTTAGCAAAAGTTATCAAAAAAGCTATCTCTATTGGCTTAACCAAGCTAAAAGAGAGCAAACTAGAGAGAAGAGAATTAAAGAAATTATTAACCTCTGTAAACAAAATATAAAATCTAGAAATTGATTAGCTTTGCCTTTCATCTCATCTATTTATAATGAAAAGAATATTTTTAATAGCATTATTATGCGTTGTAGCTACTACTAAAGCACAAAAAACAGGATTGTTTCATAACGAAGAACAGTTTACAAGACAAGATACATTAAGAGGAAGTATTACCCCAGAAAGAGCATGGTGGGATTTAAATTACTACCATTTGGATGTTGCTGTAGAACCTTCAAAGAAATACATTTCAGGAAAAAATACAATCCGTTATAAAGTTCTTTCTTCAGCGCAAACCCTACAAGTAGACCTGCAACCTCCTTTAAAGATTGAAAAAGTTACTCAAAATGATAAAGAACTAACCTTTACTTCGGAAGGAAATGCTCATTTTATTCATCTAAAAGAAAAACAAAATAAAGGCGACTACAATGAGGTGGTTGTGTATTATTCTGGACATCCAAAAGAAGCTATTAGGGCTCCTTGGGATGGTGGATTTTCATGGAAAAAAGATAAAAACGGAAATGATTTTGTAGCTACTTCTTGTCAAGGCTTGGGAGCTAGCGTTTGGTGGCCAAACAAAGACCATATGTATGACGAGGTTGACAGTATGAAAATAAGTGTTACCGTGCCAAAAAACTTAATGGACGTTTCCAACGGAAGACTAATTGGAGTTGATGAACATGAGAAAACTAAGACTTTTCATTGGTTTGTAAGCAACCCAATTAATAATTATGGGGTGAATGTAAACATTGGGGATTATGTTCATTTTGGTGAAAAATATGAAGGAGAAAAAGGAACTCTCGACATGGATTATTATGTATTGAAGGACAACCTTGATAAAGCAAAAGAACAGTTTAAACAAGCACCAAAAATGATGGAAGCTTTTGAGCATTGGTTTGGCCCTTATCCTTTTTATGAAGACAGTTTCAAGCTTGTAGAAGTACCCTATTTAGGGATGGAGCATCAAAGCTCTGTTACCTACGGAAATAAATATCAAGATGGGTATTTAGGTCGTGATTTGTCTGGAACTGGTTGGGGATTGAAATTTGATTTTATAATTATTCATGAAAGCGGTCACGAGTGGTTTGCAAATAATATTACCTATAAAGATATTGCAGATATGTGGATTCATGAGAGTTTTACCGCCTATTCTGAAAATCTGTTTTTAGATTATTTCTACGGAAAAGAAGCATCTGCTGCATATGTAATTGGAACTCGAAAAGCCATTCAAAATGACATTCCAATTATTGGAAAATACAATGTTAATAACGAAGGCTCTGGAGATATGTATTACAAAGGCGCAAACATGCTTCATACACTTCGTCAACTGGTAGAAGACGATGAAAAGTGGCGTTCAATACTTAGAGGTTTGGGAGAAAAATTTTACCATCAAACAGTAACTACGCAACAAATAGAAGGTTATTTGTCTGAGGAAACTGGAATTGACCTTACCGCTTTCTTCAACCAATATTTAAGAACCGTAATGATTCCTAAATTAGAATACAGCATAAACAACAACACTCTTAAATTTAGATATACCGATATTGTTGAGGATTTTGACATGCCAATTCAAGTATTTATTAACCAAAAAGAACAATGGATCTATCCTAATAAAGATTGGAAAGAGGTAAATGCTGACACCCCAATTAAGGAGTTTAAAGTTGATGAAGACTTTTACATCTTAAATCAGGAAATATAATTTAGAGTAGTCCTATTTTTTTAGAATGTTCTATAGCTTTAGAACTATGCTCAAAATAGCAAGTCGGTATTTTAAAAGCTTCTACTTCTTGAAGCATTTTTACGGTCTTGCTATTTTGTTTTGACTTTGTTTGTCTAATATAAATTGCCTCCACATTTTCAGGAAAATACTTTACAATTTTAGCATACAGAAAAGGATCTTTTTGCGAATCGTCTCCCATTAAAACAAAACGCATTTCAGGGTAAAACTCTAAAATATCTTTTATTTTATTAAACTTATGATTGTGACTCCCTCTCCCCGAAAAAAGAAAATCTGTTAGTCCGCTTTTAATTTTTTTTAATTTGAATACCGCTTTTGGTAACTTATGAAGCTGTGTGAAATTGAGAATAAAGCTATACAAATTCCACTCACTACTCGATACGTAAAAAAAGGTATTTGTTTCCATTTTATCCTCCCTCCCTGCTCTACTTAAAAGTGAATAATGTGCTACTACATCTTCAAAAATCTTACGCTTTTTTACATTTTTAGTAAGTAAAACATAAAGCTTTTTAAATAAGTTGTTGGTATGAGAAATCAAAAAAGTATCATCAATATCAGATATTACACCTATTTTACCGGGATAAGGTTTTAGAAATTCACTTTTTTCGGTTACTTTATAGTCTTCATAAAAGGCTTCCGCAGTAAAATTATGCCATCCAGCTTTTATATTTTCACAAGGAATACAAATTCTAAAATACCCATCATTAACCGTACGTGTTGTTATTTCTTGATTTTGAAAACTTACTTTCACCAAAGCATTGTTCAGTGTTTTTATAGTAAACATTTCAAACACACCTTTAGCATGCCTATATCCTTTTTTATCGTTTAACAAATAGTCTGGAGCAATAGATTTAAATACATGTCCGAATAAAATTATTTGCTTTTCGTTTGCATATCCCCTATACAAAGTGAGGTCGAATTTCATAAATCTATTTACGTTTTCTTTAAGATACAATTTACTTATTTTGATTAAATTAGTCAAAATACTTTTTTAGATGACTCATATTCCCGCCATTTTATTGATTGTTAATCCTATTTCTGGTGATATTGATAAGGACATACTTATCCAAAAAGTTGAAAAGCAAGTTTTAAATGAGGGCAAGAACCTACTTATTTATAAAACTTCTGGAAAGCATGATATTCAAGAAATAACTTCTATTTTAAAAGAAAACTCTCCACAAAGAGTACTTGTAGCAGGCGGGGATGGAACTATAAAGTTATGTGTAGAAGCCCTACAAAAGTTTGATATCCCACTCGGAATTATCCCTGCTGGAAGCGCTAATGGATTAGCTGTTGATTTAGGGATTCCAACCGACTTAAATAATGCTATTGATTTAGCATTAAACAAAAATGCTAAACCTATGGATATTTTAAAGATTAATGGAGAAACCGCCATTCATATAAGCGATATAGGAATTAATGCTTCCTTAGTGAAAAACTATGACAAAAGTAACATCCGTGGTAAACTAGGTTATGCCTTACAATCTATTCCTACACTTATAGATTTTAAGGAGACTTTCCGTTTTAAAATTGTTGCAAATGGAACTATAAAGGAAGGACATGCAATGATGATAGCCATTGCTAATTCCCAAAAATATGGAAACGGTGCTGTAATAAACCCAAAAGGAAAGCTTGACGATGGAAAGTTTGAAGTCCTAATTTTCAAATCTTTGCAAATAGGAAAAATTTTACAAACAATTTTTAATGAGATTCCTTTTGATGAAGATTTTGTGGAGATGATTGCTACCGATGCTGTAGAAATAACCACAAAAGAAGTTATTCCATTTCAAATAGACGGGGAATATATTGAAAAGACAAAAAAAATAGAAGCTAAAATATTTTCCAAACAAGCCCAAATAATATACTAAATCCCACAAAATTATTAATGCCTTTCTCATTACTAAATAAGAAAAACCTTATTTAGTAAGTAAATTTAAGTTGAATTATAAAAAATTATATAAATAGCCAACAGGAAATATCAACTCTTAAAACCAAGCAACAAAATGCAATTTTCAAAAATGAATTTATTCTTTAAAACCATCATAATAACCTTACTTTTAATTACTTCAACAAATACACTTTCTTCACAAGAAAGAGGAAGAGACCAATTAGGAAGTTGGTTTGCTTTTAACGGTACAAATATGATTTCCGAAAAATTTAGTTGGCATACGGAAGCTCAATTTAGATATTATGAATTTGCTCATAATTTTAATCAAACACTTTTAAGAACCGCAATAAATTATCATTTTTCTAATAAAGCCATGGTTTCCGCAGGATATGGATATATAGACACCTCTTCCTATGATAAAAATGAAAACCAAATTACTTCAGCAGAAAATAGAATTTATGAACAATTTATCCTTAGAAATAATTTAGGGAAATTTAATTTTTTGCACCGTTACAGACTTGAACAACGTTGGGTAAATAGTTTAGGGTACACAGAACTTCTACACAGATTTCGATATTATCTAGAAATAAGCTACCCTATTACAGAAAACTGGCATTTAGTAGTTTCTGATGAAATTATGATCAATTTTGAGCCAGATCTCTTTAATCAAAATCGTTTATTTGGCGGGATTCGTTATAAATTCTCTAAAGATTTAGCATTTCAATTAGGATACCTTAAAAACCATTTTAGTGATATTAGTTTTGATAGAATTTCTTTAACTGTTGCCTTTAGAACAGATTTTATTGCAAAAGCTTTACAGAAATAATAAATAAATACTGTCTCTCAATACGTGAAAACTACGTTAATTCCTCTGTTATATTTTGGAGTTGACTTATATCTTCTTAATTTAGATTTAACTAAAAAAAACAAACATGAAAAAAATAAGTTTGCTCGTAGCAGCAATTCTAATGATTACTGTTATTGGATGTAAAAAATCTGAAAATAATAAGAATTCTGAAAATACGGTTGTAGAAAAAGAAACTACAATGCCAAAAGAAGCCAAAGAAAAAGAAACTTCTTTAAGACATTCATTAGAATTTACAGCTTTTAAAACTCCTAAAAAGGTAGGTGTAAAAGGTACTTTTAAAGATATAACGTTGACTAACACATCTTCAGGAAATATAACTGAGATGTTAACCAATGCTAATTTCGAAATTGTAACTGCAAGCATCGACACAAAAGACCCGACTAGAGATATTAAATTAAAAGAGTTTTTCTTTGATAATCTAGCCAATCCTAAAATAACAGGAACTTTTAAAAGTTTTGAAGGAAATAAAGCTGTTATAAGTATTCAAATGAATGATGTAACTAAAGATATTCCTTTTGAGTATACTGCTACTGAAAAAGAGATTTTATTATCGGGATCTATTGATATGATTGAAGATTTTTCAGCAAACAAAGCATTTAATGCTATTCATGAAGCGTGTAAAATACTCCATGAAGATAAAACATGGACAGATGTAGAATTAAATTTAACAATAGGAAAATAATTAAAACATGAAAAAATTAGCCATAATGTTTATGGCTTGCTCACTTATTATTGGAGTTAGCTGTAAACAAAACAAAGAAAGTAAGAAAGAAGAAATTACTGACAAAAAAGAAGTTACAGTAGATAAGAAAGAAGAAATCAAAAAAGTTAAGGTTTCTATGGATTCTAAAAGTAACTCAAATGTAAGTGGGAATATTGTGTTTGAAGCAAAAGATGGAACAGTAACAATGACAGCAGTTTTTGACGGTCTAGAACCTGGCCCTCACGCTATCCATTTACATGAAAAAGCAGATTGTAGTGCTCCTGATGCAAAATCTGCCAATGGGCATTGGAATCCAACGCATAGTAAGCACGGAGAATGGGGCAGCAAAGAAGGATATCATAAAGGTGATATAGGTAATTTTACTGCCGATGAAAATGGAAACGGAACCATTACTTTTTCCACAGACGAATGGTGTATAGATTGCGGAGATGACCTTAAAGATGTTGTAGGAAGAAGTGTAATTGTACATCAAGGTACAGACGATTTTACATCACAACCAAGTGGTGACGCAGGAAAACGTGTAAGTTGTGGCGCTATTGCTTTGTAAGTAAAAAATTATAAAATTGAAAAGGCTGTCTTAATAGATGGCCTTTTTTTTGTCAGATTAAAAACAAATTTGTTACTTTAAAGAATTAATCTACACCTTATATGGAGCAAGAGCTTTTAATAAAACGTATTGAAGAAAAAGACCCCAAAGCCTTCGATGTGTTATACGAAAACTATTCTAAAAGCCTTTTTGGCGTTATTTACAATATAGTTAAAAATGAAGAAATAGCCGAAGAGATCCTACAAGATGTTTTTATAAAAATATGGGATAAAGCAGCAACATATAGCCCTTCTAAAGGACGTATTTTTACTTGGATGCTCAATATAGCAAGAAATGCAGCTATTGACAAAACAAGGTCTAAAGACTTTAATAAAGACAAGAAAAACCTTAGTTCTGAAAATTTCGTAGATATTTTAAATGCACATGATAATTTAAATGAACAAGTTGATGCAATAGGAATTTCCAAATATGTAAAGAAGCTTAAAGAAACTTGTAAATCCATTATAGAGTTATTGTACTTTAAAGGATTTACTCAAAAAGAAGCTTCCGAAGAACTTAACATTCCTATCGGAACTGTTAAAACAAGAAATAGAAATTGTATTGCCAACTTAAGAGAAATGCTACTTAACTAATGAATATAAAAGAATACATAGAATCAGGGATTTTAGAGCTTTATGTGGCTGGAGTACTTTCTGAAAAAGAAAATGAAGAAGTCTCTACAGCCATAAAAGAACATCTTGAGCTAAAAGAAGAGGTTGAAGATATTGAAACTGTAATTATTAAACTAACTGCAGCAGTAGCTCCTAAAGATGCTCAAAAACTTTATGATAAAATTAAAGCCAATGTTCTTAATGAAAAAGAAACCAAAGTAGTTTCTCTTCCACAAAAAAGAATAAACTGGGCAGCTTATACTGGTTGGGCAGCTGCTGTTATTTTGGCTGGTGGACTATTCTATTTGTCAAACCAAAACAACAATTTAAATTACCAATTACAATCGTCAGATGCTAAAAATGCAGTTTTAGAAGCTAAAATTGCTGAAGCAAGTCAAGACCTTAAAAAAGCGGAAGAATTAGTAACACTTATAAGAGCACAAGACATTACTACCATTAACTTAGGAGGTCAAAATGTATCGCCTCAATCATATGCTAAAGTGTATTGGAAAAAAGACCAAGAGGTGGTTTATATAGATGCGCTTGGATTACCAGAACCTCCAGAGGGGAAGGTTTATCAAGTTTGGTCTTTAACTTTAGATCCTTTGACTCCTACCAGCATTGGACTACTTGCTGATTTTGTTAACGATGAAAACAAGGTATTTGAGCTACAAAACCCTAATAAATCTCAAGCCTTTGGTATAACCTTGGAGCCAGCAGGTGGTAGTGAAACTCCAACTATGGAGCAACTATATACTTTAGGTGTCGTACAATCGTAATGTAGAAAACTGCATATTTTATTTATGAGCAATCATTATTTTGATGATCAAGATTACAATGGAGAAAATTACCAGAAAAGTCCCCTTTTAAAAGGAGATTATGATAATTGCACTTTTACCAAATGTAATTTTAAAGAAAGTGACCTAAAAAATATTAATTTCTCGGAATGTACATTTACTGATTGTGATTTTAGTATGGCCGATATTGGTAATTGTTCCTTCAAAGAAGTAGAATTTTACGAGTGTAAATTATTAGGACTTCAATTTGAAAGTTGTAATCCGTTTTTAATGTCCTTATTTTTTAAGGGTTGTACACTCAATTTTTCTTCTTTTTATAAACTGAAATTAAGCGGAATGAAATTCATAAGATGTACCTTAGAACAGGTAGATTTTACGGAAGCTAATCTTACAAGCGTTTCTTTTGAAAAGTGTAATTTAGAAAATGCTATTTTTCAGAATACCAATCTTCAAAAAGCAGATTTAAGAACAGCTACTAATTTTTCTATCTCTCCACAACAAAACATCATTGAAAAAGCTAAATTTTCTAATGAAGGTGCGCTCTCACTACTTGAACCTTATAATATCATTGTAGACTAAAAATCATTAATACCCTAGTAAAAATATAAGACTGCTTTGCTATAAAAAAAAGAACAAAGACTAGGCCTTAACTATCATAAAATAAACAACTTAAAGAAACAACATTTCTAAAATCCTCTTTTTATTTATTTTTATTAATAGCAAGGAGTCTATTTTGAAAACCTCAATCAACTACCTCGAAGCAAGCCTACGAGGTATTCAAAGGAGAATAATTTAATCCATCGACCTAGCGCCCTTCGGTAAACTAAGGACAGGCTCTCGGGAATAGAACCCTCAATAAGGGATTTAAACCTCGATATAAGTGGAGTCCAATAAATTCCGTTAATTTTTATCAAACAACAATAATTAAAAATAAAAAAGGCTCTCGAAATGAGAACCTTCTCTATTATAAAACTCGATAATCGAGCGTTGAATACATCAAAATTGTTATTTTTTTAAACCTACTTTATGTCCGTAAAATGCATAATAAAGAATAATAGCATAACACGGAAATAAGATCCAATAACCAGTGGTAGCTGCTTGTCCTGCCGCTACTCCTACTTCTACCCCTTCAGCCACAAGGTCTGCTTTTTTAGCATCTACAAAATATCCATACAAAAGAGGGATTGTAGCTCCTCCAGAAATGGCCATAACCAGTAATGCTCCTCCTGTTTTGGTAAACTTACCAAGACCATTAAGTGCCAACGGCCAAATGGCAGGCCAAACCAATGCATTTGCTATTCCTAACGCTGCAACAAACAAAACAGAGGTAAACCCAGTGGTAGAAATAATTCCAATTCCAAAAAGTATTCCTAATATAGCACTTGCTTTTAAGGCTGTTGTTTGTGATATAAATTTTGGAATTAAAAACACTCCTAGAGCATAGGTTCCAACCATAGCCATAAGCGTCATTAATGTAAACGATTTTGCTTCTTCTCCAGGCATTCCTAAAGACAATCCATAAGAAATAATAGTATCTCCAGCAATTACCTCAACCCCAACATATACAAACAAAGCTAATACTCCCAACCACAAATGCGGAAACTGAAAAATACTTGTTTTCTTGGTAACTACACCATCTTTAACCTCCTCTTCTATTTCCTCAGCTTCTACATTTGGTAATGGAGCTTTAGTTATAAAAATTGCTAGTATAAAAAGTACAATTGCCATTACAACATATGGCATCACTACGCTGTCGGCCATTTCATTTAATAAAGTAGTTTTTTCATCTAAAGACACTTTAGTTAATTGGTCTTTAATTTCATCAATTCCAGAAAGTAAAATTGCTCCAAATATTAACGAGCCCAATGCCCCTGCTGTTTTATTGGCAATTCCCATAATTGCAATTCGTTTTGCGGCACTTTCCATTGGCCCTAAAATAGTAATATAAGGATTCGAAGCTGTTTGTAAAATAGTCATTCCTACTCCTTGGATAAAAATTCCTGTAAGAAAAACCCAATACGTTCTTGCTTCAGCTGCTGGAATAAAAACTAATGCTCCAATTGCCATAATTGCTAGTCCGAGTGACATTCCTTTTTTGTAACCTACTTTTCCTATAATATAAGAAGACGGTAGTGCCATAACCACAAATGAAATATAAGATGCAGAAGCAACTAAATACGATTGTGCATCTGTTAATTCATTTATAGTTTTCATAAACGGAATCAAGGCTCCATTTATCCAAGTAACAAAACCAAAAATGAAAAATAGCCCGGCTATAATCATTATTGGAACTAGCGAATTCGCTTTTGTAGAGGTAGTTGTCATAATTTAAATTTGACTTAGTTAATATATAATTGATTATTCGTTTAAGAAATTTCCTTTATCTCTTAAAATTTTATCTTTAGTATACTTTGCATAATTTCTTCCAATCGGAATTTTTTTATTCTCAATTTCTATTAAATTCCCTTCAATTGATTTTACTTTATCTATAGCTATGGTATAGGACTTATGGACTCTTACAAAGTTTTCAGAAGGAAGCTCTTCACTAATACTAGAAAGAGATTTATGAGAGATATAAGTTCCCTCCCGACTGTGGAGTTTTATGTAATCTTTTAAGCTCTCTATAAATAGAATATCATGTAGGAAAATCTTTATAAGCTTCTTTTCTACTTTTAGAAAAATATGTGGATCTTGATCAAAGTCAACTGCTTGTTTAATACCATTAAGAGTCATTAAACGCGCTGTGAGTTTATTTATAGATTTTAAAAACCGATTAAATGGAATAGGCTTCACCAGATAATCCAACACCTCCAATTCATAACTCTCAATAGCATATTCTCTGTAAGCAGTTGTTATAATTACTAATGGATGCTTATTTAAATTCCGAAGGAATTCTAAGCCATTCATTTTTGGCATATTGATATCTAGAAATATAACATCTATTTCTTCTTTATCAAGAACTTGTAAGGCTTCAATTGGATTATTAAACACCCCCACTACCTCTAGATTTTTAAACTCAATTAAGTATGACTTAATGATTTCAATAGCTAATGGCTCATCGTCTATTATCAAACATTTTATAGTCATAGGATGGGGATTTTTAGAGTTACTACAAACATATCACTATTTACTTCAGTCTTCAAATCAAAATTATCTTTATAAAGTATTTCTAATCTTCTCTGCATATTTTTAAGTCCTATTCCTCCTTGAGTTTCAGATTCACTTTTTTCTATATCAAAATTATTAAGCACTTTAAAAATTAAATATTGACCTGCTTTTTCAAAAAAAACTGTCAATTTTAATTTTTTATTATTTTGAACTCCATGCTTAAAAGAATTTTCAATAAAAGGGAGAAATAATAAGGAAGGGACTTGAATTCCATCAATTGTACCATCAATATTAATCTCAGATTCTATACTATCTTCGTAACGTAATTTCTCTAGCTCTATATAATTATCTATGTAATTTATTTCTTGAATAAGAGGTAAGCGTTTCTTACTGGCATCATAAATAATGTACTTCATAATATCTGATAATCTTAAGACAACATCTGAAGCTTGCGAGGACTTTTTTAGAGTAAGCGCATATAAATTATTCAATGTATTAAAGAAAAAATGCGGCTGCATTTGAGCTTTTAAATATTTAAGCTCTGTTTTATACTGAAGTTCTCTTAATTGCTGATTTTGATTTCTTTCATCTATAAAATCAACCGTAAATTTTATGGCTGCAGTAATCCCGATTACATATAACTCTCCAATAGATACTGCTAGAATATGATTAAAGCCAAAAGCTTCTTGAGTTCCTTGTGCTTCTGGCCATAAATTTTCAGTTACAAGCCAATAATTAAGTCCGCTTCTAATAATATAATGTATTGCCAAGAGTAAAATTAAAGAAATAACATAGAGTACATACTTTTTTTTGAATATCAATTTTGGAATTAGGTAATAAACATTAAAGTATACAATTACAATATGGAGTGGAAATTCCACCAAATTTGAAGAAAATGAATAGGAATAATCGTTAAAATAGCTTCCCCATCTTATAAAGTTTATCATAAAGTAGATTCCCCAAAAGTAAAAATGATACTTCAGCGCAATCGTTTTCTTTACAAGCATTTCATTTACAGACATATTAAATAATATTCATCGTTTTAGGCATTTTGATTAAAAATCTGTGAAAAAATATAATTAATTACAAGAATAACCAAAAGATTTTTAAAAATGGTGAATTATAAAAATCTGTTATCGAAAGCTAGGTGTTGTTTATTGGTAAAATGATGTTGTTTGTATAAAAAGATTTTTGGAAAAGTATCAATGAAGTAATTTTTAACCATTAATTAACAAATTGATAATATGAAACAAAAAAACTTACTAGTAATCCTCTTATCATTTATATGTATGTACGGGGTGTTTGGACAAGAAGTTCAAATCTCCGGGGTGGTAAAGAGTAGTTTCGACGATGTTCCGCTTCCAGGAGTAAACATTATGATTGTTGGAACGGCACAAGGAACACAAACAGATTTTGATGGTAACTATACTATCGACGCCAATCCTGGCGATGTATTAAAGTTTTCATATGTGGGTATGAAAGCTAAAGAAGTAACTGTTGGTGCAAACACAACTATTAATGTAGCACTAGAAGAAGACAGCCAGCAATTAGATGCTGTAATTGTTACAGCACTTGGTATTGAGAAAGAAGAAAAAGCACTAACCTATGCTGCACAAGAAGTAAGTGGAGATGAGCTTACTAAAGTAAAGCAAACAAACCCGATAAATAGTTTATCAGGAAAATCTGCTGGGGTTACAATAACTAGAAGTTCTTCTGGTTTAGGAGGTGCTGCAAAAGTTGTATTGAGAGGAAATTCTTCTACCTCCAACAACGACCCTTTATATGTTATAGACGGGGTGCCAATGCTAAATAGTGGAAATGGTTCTAATGGTGCTGAACCTGGAACAGACATTTTTGGTGGGCAAACAGGAAATAGAGATGGTGGAGACGCTATGTCTATGATTAACCCTGACGATATTGCAAGTATGACAGTTTTAAAAGGAGCTTCTGCATCTGCTTTATATGGGAGTCAAGGTGCAAATGGAGTTATTTTAATTACTACCAAAAAGGGAAAAGATGGTGCTTTGGCTGTAAACTTTAACTCAAGTTTTACGGTAGACAATGTAATGTCTTTACCAGAATTACAGTCGGAATATCAATCTAATTCTGTAGGGCAACCAATTGCAGAAAATGGTAGAGTTGCAGATCCAAAATCATGGGGAGCAAAAGTTAACGGATTAGATAATGATGCTAGAGATTTCTTCAATACAGGATATACTTCTATAAATTCTATGTCTTTAACAGCTGGAAATCAAAAAGCGCAAACCTATTTCTCATACGCTAATACTATGGGAGAAGGAGTAATTCCAGAAAATCGTTTAAATAGAAATAATCTTACGTTAAGAGAGACCGCTAAGTTTTTAGATGAAAAAATTGATGTTTCTGCAAGTATCAACTTATCAGATCAACGTATTTGGAATAGACCTACAAACGGTTTATACTCAAATCCGCTTACTGGAGTTTATTTAAATCCAGTTGGGATTAGTAGAGATATGTACAAAAATAAGTACGAGTATTTTAACTCAGATACTAATATGATGGATCAATATGCTTCGTCTTTTGACGAAACTATTCAGCAAAATCCATATTGGTTAATCAATCGTAACCAAAGCAAAGATATTGCACAACGTGTGTTAGCTAATGTAGCTGTTAAGTATCAAATTACAGACGATTTTTCTTTACAATCTAGAGGAAGTTATGACAAATCTTTCTTCACTTTTGATAAAAGAATGTATGCTGGTACAGATACCAATAACTCAGGTACAAACGGACGTTACATTTATGAGAAAACCGAAAATACGCAACAATACATTGATTTAATTGCCAATTACAACAAAAAAGTTACTGAAGATTTCGGAATTACTGCTTTGTTAGGAACTAGTTTAACAAAGTATAAAATTGGGGATCAATTATTTATTGATTCAGGGAGAGATGGCGTAGGTTTAAATTACCCAAATATTTTTACCCTAGCAAATGTTGCTACTACTAATAACATGAGACAATCTGTTGGAAATAGAGAAGTGCAGTCTGTTTTTGGGTCGGTTAACTTTGATTATAAAGGGATGCTTTATTTAGATGTTACAGGAAGAAACGACTGGTCTTCTACCCTTGCAAATACAGATAGCTATGCTTTCTTTTATCCATCTGTAGGTTTAACTGGAGTTTTATCAGAAATGTTTACAATGCCAGAAGCAATTTCTTTTGCTAAGGTAAGAGCTTCTTATGCAGAAGTAGGAAAAGACATCCCTGTATATGCTACAGTTCCATTAAATCAAATTTCAGCTACAGGTCCAAATGTAGGTTCTCCTGTGTTTGCTCCAATAGAAGGAGAAACATTAAAACCAGAAAGACAAAAATCTTTTGAAATTGGTACAGAATGGCGCTTTTTCCAAGGTCGTTTAGGTCTTGATTTTACTTATTATGACACAAAAACATCAGATCAGATATTCTATATTCAAGCGGCTCCAAACCCTTATGGATATTCTCAAAATATTGTAAATGCTGGTGAAATATCTAATAAAGGTTTTGAAGTTGTAGTAAATGGAAAGCCATTTGCTAATGATAAATTTACTTGGAATACAGCTTTAAACTTTGCTAAAAATGATAACGAAGTAATTTCTGTTCATCCTTCTTTACAAGATGGGGAAGCAATTATTACTGCTCGTGGAGTTAATGGATATGAGTATTCATTAATAGAAGGCGAAAACTTTGGGAGTATTAAAGCGCGTTCCTTAATTAGAGATGAAAATGGGACTCCTGTTATTAGTGATTCTGGAACTTTACTCTCTACCGATTTTGAAACAGTAGCATATGCGCAACCAGACTTTACATTAGGGTGGAATAACTCTTTTGATGTTGGAGATTTTACTATCAACTTTTTAATTGATGGTAAATTTGGTGGAGATGTAGTGAGTGTAACCGAAGCTATTAACGATTATTACGGTGTTTCTCAAGCTACGGCAGATGCTAGAAATAATAATGGAGGAATGGTAAATGTAGTTGATGAAAATGGTACTTCTTCTCAAATTACTGCTCAAGATTATTACACTGCTGTTGGTGGTAGAGCTGGTATGTTAGGAGAATATGTTTACGATGCTACAAATGTAAGTTTAAGAGAATTTTCTGTTGGATATAGATTAGCATTTAACGATGGCTTTATTCAAAGAGTAAACTTCTCCATTATTGCAAATAACCTTTTCTTTTTCTATAAAGATGCTCCATTTGATCCAAACATTGCAGCAAGTACTGGTTTAGGATTACAAGGAGTAGATATCTACAACCTACCTTCTACAAGAAGTATTGGGTTAAACATTAACGTAAATTTCTAAGAAAAATGAAAAAACTAATAACATATACACTCGCTTCTGTCCTCGCTTTAGGCATGACCAATTGCACAGAAGATTTTAAAGATATTAATACTAATCCACACGGAATTTCAGATGAAAGTCTACAACAACGCTTTAATAATATTGGAGCTAAATTTCCTCCAATGTTTGCCAATGTTATTCGTGTAGAACCAGCTTGGAATTATCAGTTACAACATAATTTAAATGCTGATTTGTTCTCTGGATATATGACTACTCCTACTCCATTTGCAGGAAATATCAGTAATCAAACTTATAGTCTTAATAGCGGATGGAATCAGTTTATTTGGACAGATGCTTATGATGCTAACGACGGAAATGGGGTAATGCCTTATGCTAGAGGGATTGACGAGCAAGTAGAATTGGCTGGAGATGAAAGCTCTAAAATGTTCTCTTATATCTCGGATATCATAAAAGTAACAGCAATGCATAGAATCTCTGATGTTTTTGGACCTCTTCGTTATTCAAAATACAACGATTATGAGACTACAGGAGCATACGATTCTCAAGAAGAAGCTTACAATGCTTTTTTCGCAGATCTTGGAACTGCCATTGACCAATTAAAAGCTTTTGAAGGGCAACCACAATTTACCCCTTTTGATTTGTCAGAATTTGGAGGAGATATTGCAAAATGGAGAACCTATGCTAATTCCTTACGTTTACGCTTAGCAATTAGAGTTTCTAATGTGGATCCTGCTTTAGCAAAAACAGAAGGCGAAAAATCGCTTTCTAGTGATGCAGGACTTTTAGAATCTGAAAATATGGCAATTGATATGCAAGGATTTATTCATCCATTAGCAACTATTAGTGAAGGATGGGGAGATATCCGCATGTCTGCAGAAATGGAATCTATTTTAAAAGGTTTTAATGATGCACGTTTAGAAACATTCTTCCAACCTGCTTTAGGGAATGGTGTAGAAGGAGAATATAAAGGGATTCGTTTAGGAATTGCTATAGAAGCAAAATCCGATTACGGAGATCATTCTAAATTAGGATCTTATTTAGGAGGTTTAACTTCTAAAGATTGGATGACTAGTGCAGAAGTTTACTTCCTAAAAGCAGAAGCTGCTCTAAGAGGTTGGACAGGTGCTGGAGATGCTCAGGCAAATTATGAAAGTGGAATTAGAGCTTCTTTTGCACAACATGGTGCTGGCGGTGTTGAAGATTATATTATGGATGCAACAAGTACACCTTCAGACTACGTAGACGCTGTTAATGCTAGTAATAGTATTGCCTATGCTTCTGATGTGAAAATTGCATACGATGCTACTGCTCCAAAAGAAGAACAACTAGAACAAATTATTACGCAAAAATGGATTGCTATGTTTCCTGACGGACAAGAAGCTTGGAGCGAATTTCGTCGTACTGGGTTTCCAAAAATATTTCCTGTAGTTGTTAACAATAGTGGAGGAACAATAGACACAGACATTCAGGTACGTAGAATCAACTTTGTGGATACAGAAAAGAACACAAATGCAGCCAATGTTGAAGCTGCAACAGCCTTATTAAAAGGGCCTGATAATGGTGGAACACGTTTATGGTGGGACACAGGATCTAACAATCTTTAAGGATTATATTTAAAAGCCAAGAATACATAAAAGTGGCTATCTAAAAAGTAATTTATAGTTGTCAAACTGAGCTTATTGAAGTTTTAAACAACTGATAATCAAAAAATATCCTTCGAAAAACTGAGGATAACACTTAGAGTTTGGATACTTTTTAGACAGCCACCTTTTACTAAATAGAACGAGAAAGAAAAACAAAAAAAGGCTATTATAAAATGATACAAGAAATTAAATACAAACAGGTTGGTAAGTTTGAAGATACCAAATTTGAAAAGATTCATAACGAAATCTTTGAAGACTCTAACTATGCGTCTGTTTTGGTGGCTCATGAAATTGCAGAACTTATCAAAGAAAAACAGCAGGAAGGAAAACCTTGCGTTCTTGGTCTTGCTACAGGATCTTCTCCTATTAAAGTATATGAAGAGTTAGTTAATCTTCATAAAAAAGGAGAGCTCAGTTTTCATAATGTAATAACATTTAATTTAGATGAATATTACCCAATGGAACCTGAAAATCGTCAGAGTTATTACTACTTTATGCATCAACATTTATTTGATCATGTAGATATTAATCCTGAAAACATTAACATTCCTTCTGGAGAAATCTCTCAGGAAGAATTGGATCAATATTGTATTGATTACGATTTAAAAATTAAACAATTAGGAGGCCTGGATTTTCAATTATTAGGAATTGGACGTACAGGACATATTGGTTTTAACGAACCCGGTTCTCATAAAAATTCAGGAACAAGAATTATTACCCTCGACCATGTTACGCGTAGGGATGCAGCATCCGATTTTAACGGAATTGAGTATGTTCCTAAAAAAGCAATCACAATGGGAGTTAGCACCATTATGAAAGCTAAAAGAATTATTATGCTAGCATGGGGGCATAAAAAATCTGCTGTCGTAAAAGAAACTATAGAGGGGCAAGTTACTGCAACTATACCTGCTACATTTCTTCAAAACCACGACAATGTTACAATGATTCTAGATGCAGAAGCCGCATCAGATCTTACTAGAATTAAAACTCCATGGATTGTTAGTCAGTGTATTTGGACAGACGATTTAAAAGTAAAGGCTGTTACTTGGCTAAGCGATGAGTTAAAGAAACCTATTCTAAAGCTTACCGATAAAGATTATAATGAGCATGGCATGGCAGGATTACTAACTATTGAAGGCTCTGCTTACAACTTAAACATTAAAATCTTTAATAAATTACAGCATACTATTACTGGTTGGCCTGGAGGGAAACCAAATGCCGACGATAAAAACAGACCAGAACGTTCTACTCCAGCTAAAAAAAGAGTTATTATTTTTAGTCCACATCCAGATGATGATGTAATCTCTATGGGAGGTACTTTTTCTAGACTTATAGACCAAGGGCACGAAGTACATGTGGCATACCAAACCTCTGGTAATATTGCAGTTACCGATGAGGAAGCATTGAAATTTGCAGAAGTTGCAAAACTAATGGACAGCAATGCTGATAAAACAGATTTCAAAAAAGTTATTGATTTTTTAAATTCTAAAACAACTGCTTATGAAGACAGCTTGGAAACTAGAAAATTAAAAGGATTAATACGTAGAATGGAATCTTATGGAGCAACTCGTTATGTTGGATTAGACGATTCTCAAGTACACTTTTTAGATTTGCCTTTTTACGAAACTGGAAAGGTAAAAAAGAATCCTATTGGCAAGGAAGATATTGAAATAATCTCAGACCTTATTACTAGTATTAAACCGCATCAAATATATGCTGCGGGAGATCTCGCCGATCCTCATGGAACTCATAAACTATGCCTAGACGCCATTTTTGAAACTATTGAGCAGATAAAAGATCAAGCTTTTATGGACGATTGTTGGGTGTGGTTATACCGTGGTGCGTGGCACGAATGGGATATTGCAGATATAGAAATGGCTATTCCATTGAGTCCAGATGAAATGAATAAAAAAATAAACGCTATTCTTTTCCACCAATCTCAAAAAGATAGAGTAATGTTTCAAGGAGAAGATGCTAGAGAATTTTGGGTAAGAGCACAAGAAAGAAATAGAAATACCGCTGTTTTGTATGACAATTTAGGACTTGCAGAATACGAGGCTATCGAAGCCTTTAAAAGATATCATTTTTAAATTTTAGTTTATAGTTAGCTTTGAGTTAGTTTCAAGATTAGCCCTTCTTCATGGGGCTAATCTACTACCTCAAGAGAACAAAACCGACTACCAAGAGGCAAACCTACGAGGTATTCAAAGGAAAATAATTTAATCCATTAGGACATAGAGGCCTTCGGTAAACTCAGGACAGGCATTGAGGAATTAAACTCTCTCCTCTATAAGGGATTAAACTTAAATGATTATCTTAGAAACAGTGTTATTTCTAAACAAAATATAAACAAAAAAACATGATTTTAGTTGCTGATAGCGGTTCTACAAAATGTGATTGGATACTTGCTGATAAAAATGGAGAACAGTTACTTTTCTCTCAAACTGAAGGAATAAACCCAATGGCTTTATCCGATAAATCTATAATTGGTATCATTCAAAACAATAAAGATTTAGATCCCTACAAAACGCTGGTTACACAAATTCATTTTTATGGAGCTGGTTGTGGTACACGTAGTGCCGATCAAAAAATGAAACTTATACTTGAAAATATCTTTGAAAATACTATTCATATTAGTATAAAAGAAGATGTTGTTGCTGCCATTCATGCAACAACTACCAAGCCTGGAGTTATTTGTATTTTGGGTACCGGATCCAATTGTTGTTATTTTGATGGCACTAATATCATTCAAAAAATACCTTCTCTTGGTTATGTACTTTCAGATGAAGGAAGTGGTAATTTTATAGGAAAAGAACTACTTCGAGGTTATTACCACAAATTAATGCCTCAGCATTTGGCAATAGCTTTTGAGAAGGCATACAATACAGATATGAATCAGGTTTTCCAGCAATTATATCACAACCAAAATCCAAATAAATATTTAGCCTCTTTTGCTCGTTTTGCATTTAATCATAGAAACGACCCCTATATAGAAGCTCTTTTACACCATACCATAGCAGGGTTTGTAAAAACGTACTTAACACACTATCACCAAGAATTACAACAAGACCCCATTCACTTTGTTGGATCTATTGCCTATTATGCGCAAGACATCATAAACAAGCAACTTAAAGAAAAAGGATATAGAGCAAGTACTTTTGTAAGAAAACCAATTGACCGACTTGTAAAATATATTGCTAGTCAAAACATCCAAGCTTAAATTTAAAATTATGAACCTAAAGTATCTCTTATTATTCCTAATTGTTTGTATTAGCTGTAAAAACACTAATAAGGAAACAGCTATAAATACAAATACTTATATAACTCCAAAACCTCAACATTTAGTAAAGAAAGAAGGGACTTTCACTTTAAACAACAATACTTCTTTTAGTTTTTCTGATGAAAAATCCAAAGCACTAGCTTCCTTTTTTATAGATAAAATTAAAGGATATACTGGGATTAAATTAACTATTGCTGAAAATAAACCAGAAAAAAACACCATCTATCTAAAATTAAACGATTCGTTATCAATAAATAACGAAGGTTATAATTTAACTATCGATTCAAAAAATATACTAGTGGAAGCAAAAACTCACCAAGGTTTATTCTACGGAATGCAATCGGTACTTCAATTAATCCCACTTGTTTCAGAAGAAGAAAAAAACACTATCACTTCAGTTGTTATTCCTACAATAGAGGTTGAAGATGAGCCTACATTTTCATGGAGAGGAATACATTTAGATGTTTCCCGTCATTTCTTTTCAGTAGAAGAAATTAAAAAGCAATTAGATGTTTTAGCGCTTTTCAAAATAAATAAATTTCATTGGCATTTAACCGATGATCAAGGATGGCGTATCGAAATAAAAAAATATCCAGAACTTACAGAAAAGGGAATTAGAGTTGATGGAACTTCAAAAGAAAAAGAATTTTATACTCAAGAACAAATAAAAGAGGTTGTTGCTTATGCTCAAGAGCGTTTTATTGATGTAATTCCAGAAATTGAAACCCCAGGACATGCAGTTGCGGCTCTTTCTGCATATCCAGAATTGGCTTGTAATGATAAAGAAAACTACCAACCAAGAGAATTATGGGGAATTGATTATAATATTTTTTGTGCTGGAAAAGAAAATGTTTTTTCCTTTATAAAAGATGTTTATGATGAATTGATTCCTTTATTTCCATATAAATACTATCATGTTGGAGGAGATGAAGCTCCTAAAAAAAGATGGGAAAATTGTCCGCTTTGTCAAAAAAGAATGCAAGAAAATGGACTAAAAAATGAAGCTGAACTACAAAGCTATTTTATTGCTCGTGTTGAAAAAATCTTACAAGAACACGATAAGATAATGATAGGTTGGGACGAAATTCTTGAAGGAGGTATTACCCCTACAACAAATATAATGTCTTGGCAAGGAGAAGAAGGAGGAATTAAAGCCGCCAATGCAGGTCATGATGTTATTATGACACCAACAGCCTATTCATATTTAAATTTTCATCAAGGAGATTACAGAGTAGAACCAATGGCACATGGAAGTTATATTCCGCTTGAAAAAGTTTATAATTACAATCCTATTCCAGAAGAAATACAAGAAGATAAAGAAAAACATATCCTTGGAATGCAAGGAAACCATTGGACAGAATATGCGTATGAAGGGAAAGATATTGAGTACTATGCATATCCTAGAATAATTGCTATTGCTGAATTAACATGGAGTGGGGAAAACACAAAAAATTATAATGACTTTTTGGTTCGATTAGACAATCTCTATCCTACTTTAGATTTTTATAATATAAATTACCATATTCCACTTCCTGAAGGACCTACAGCCAACAATATCGCTTTTATTGATAGTGTGAGTTTAGAATTTAACACCACCCATCCGGTTAAAATGGTGTACACTTTAGACGGAAGTTTACCTACTCCAGAAAGTGAAGTTTATAAAAATCCGCTTACATTTACTGAGGATACTAAAATAAATATTGCCTCTGTTTTATCTACAGGAAAAATAAGTACTATAAGAAAACTCCAAGTTAAAAAAGTTAGCCTTAAAGAACCTTCATCTGTTGATAATTTAGCTTCAGGATTAGTAATGAAAACTATAAAAGGGCATTTTGAAGATGCTTCTGCCATTACAGGAACTCCTTCTAACCCAAAAATCATTAAAAACATTCAAGATGCAAATGTAACTTTCGATTGGGGAAAAGATATTGATACAACACAATTTAAAGCTGTATTTTTAAAAGGATTTGTTGATATTCCTGAGGATGGTGTCTATTATTTTGCCAGTAAACAAGAAAAAGTAAAGATTGCCGATTCTTTGATTATCGATCCAGAGTACACGCTAAAAAGGTTTCCACTAGAAGGTACTATTGCTCTTAAAAAAGGAAAACATCCTATTGAAATAGTCTACATAAACAATGTTATAAAAGGATGGGCATCCGATTGGAATACTGTAGAAGTTACCTACAGAAAAGCAGATGAAACTGAATATAAAGCAATTGATAGCACTATGATTTTTCACTAACCATAAGTTGTAATTAGCTTTTATAACACCGCCATAATTTGTTGTTTTCAGTCTACCTTTCCCAGAGGGTAGACTGATTTTTTTATGGTCTAGTTTAGAATTACGTTGATTATTTCTTAGCGCTAATACCAATCCAAATTACCAGTGACTTCATGCTTTTCATTTCTTTTGCTCGCCCAAAAGAAACGAAACAAATAAAAAAGCGCATTATTTAATGAATTTGTTCGACAACGAGGCCAAAAAAAGTAAAGTATATAATTTTCAATAACTTAAATCATATTTCGTATTATCCTAACACAAAGGCGAAACAAAAAAATTAGTCTTCTTATATATTTATAATTCTTATGTTGAACTCACGTTATACTATAATTATAAGAAAGCTAGTATACTGTATAAACTGAGAAACCTCACCACCCGATAAGGTAGTGAGGCCTCTCAATCAAAAGCTAACTTAAATAAATAAATTAACGCTACTAAAAACTAATAAGATATTAGTTATACTTCTATTATTCAGGTTTAAAAACCCAAGTCCATCCTGTTCCCCCAGCATTATTTGCTAAGTAAAGAATTAACTCGTCTTCTGTTAAAGAAATAATGGTGTATAAACCATCAGGATTTCCTTGTTCTGCCCCTAAAATATTTAATCCCTTAATTTGTAATGTTTGGTTCTCTACATCCAATACAAATCCTCCTTGTTCTCCATCGCCACTAGCATCTACATAATAAGTGTAATTTGCACCACTATTAAGGTCAAAATGCATTTTCCCTGCTGCATCTCCTGGAGGGCAACAATCTCCTGCTGCATTCCACCATGCAGTTTCCCACGAAGCTGGATCATCTGGTGGCGACATATACCACCACTTTCCTCCATCTGCACCTGGTCCTCCGGCAAACACCCATGTTTTTCCTACAGACGTTTCTTCACTTACCAAATCATACCAATCTTGGTCCAATGCATTATCTAATTGATCAATTTGTACATCAATAGTCTTAGTAAAAAACTCGGCTCCTAAAGTTCCCGTAAAAGTAAATGTTGATTTTCCTGGAATTGGATAAATAAATTCTACTTTATCTGTGTAAGCACGTCCTAGGTTATAATCCCAATATCCTGTAACACCTTCTGTTAACATATTAAGTTCTACTTTATTTCCTCCTGGAGTACTTTGTGTTGCCACTAGCTGTACTCCATCAATATCTATAGTATTCTCCAACATATCTCTATCCTCAATAGGCTGGCATGCTGCAAATAACAGCACAAGAGATACAATCCAAAGATTTATAATCTTATATTTTTTCATGTCTTTAATTTTTTTCAGTTAACATCTTACCATCCTGGGTTTTGTTCGTAAACACCATTCGAAAGTCTTATTTCTGTTTCTGGAACAGGTACTAACCCTTTAGTTTCTGGTCTATACTTAACACTATATTTAGCATCCACCCCAGAATTTCTAACATCTATTTGATCTCCAAATGCATCCTCAAGATCTCCCCAGCGTACCAAATCAAACCAACGCAAACCTTCAAAAGCAAATTCGTGTAAACGTTCTTCTTTTAATGCTTCAAGAGAATATCCTACTGAAGCTAAACCAGCTCTACCTCTTACGGCATTTAACCCATCTGCAGTTTCCGTTAATTCTGAATGCATTAAAAGTACATCTGCATAACGTAAGTATATGTAATCTTGGGCATTCCATAATTGTAATGGATCTCCATTATTCATATCATATAAGAAATAAAACATTCCTTTAATTCCATCTTCTCCCTCTGGGTCTGGATCTGGATGCTGAACAGTAGTATACTTTTTATTTACAAAACCAGTTTCATGATCTCCTTTATCTGCTTGCCAACCATCGGTACCTTGTTCTGCATCTCCTAACTGAAGAATTGATCCTCTTTTACGAGGATCCGCATCATCCCATTGATTCCAAAGTTTAGGATTTACAGAACCCCATCCCCATCCTTGACCGAATGGCACCATAGAATTATCTCTAATTCCAAAGAAAAGAGGATATCTATTGTTGTATTGTTGTCCCCAATCCCAATTGGTAGTTGTATAACGTTGCATAAACATAGTTTCTTTGTTTCCAGTACCATAAGTTGGCGATAAACCATCTTGACCAACCCAGCTTAACCCTTCGGTTTCTGCCCATGGAAGCACTACATCTCCTGCGCTCTCATTAACATAAGAATATGGCCATAAATTTCTAAAATCGGAGGCTAATCCATAACCGCTATTATTCATACAGTCATTTAAATAAGTAACCACTTGAGCTTTTGTAAGTGTACTTCCATCTGGTAATGCAATATCACTTGTTGCTTGCCCTTCAATATTGGCCATATATCCTGTGTAAAATAAATATGCTCTTGCCATATAAGCTTCCGCTACCCATTTATTAGTATGTCCATATCTTGCTGTAGGAATAGCAGAAAAACTTTGTGATGGTAATAAATCAATTGCAGTTTTAAAATCGGATGCAATTTGTCCAAATGTTTCAGAGTAAGAAGCTCTAGGAGCATCTCTAGGGTCATTAATTGTTAGAATTAATGGCATTCCCCCAAAGAATTTAGCAGCTCTAAAATAGAAAAAACCTCTCATAAAGTATGCTTCTCCTATTGTTTGTTGCTTATATATTTCTGCTTCTGCTTCCGTATTAAAAAAAGAAGAAAAATCTGTTGTTTCTACTTTTTCAATAATTGTATTACATCTAACCACTCCATTATAAGTTTGTACCCATAAATCTCTATACGTATCTTCTTCTGGGTCTTGGAAACTATCTACATTTTTAGCAGACCTATCATCTGGTCCCCCACCTCCAAACATCATATCGGAGAGTAAGTTAGCCGCTATGGCTTCATCACTATGTGGTGCCGCAGTATACAAAGCATTGTAAACCCCAGACATAGCTTCGTCTATATCTTGTGGACTACTATAAAAGTTGTCCAAACTCTTTTCGTAAAGATTTTCTGTATCTAAATAATCCTCACTGCAACTCGCCGTAATTGCAAGAACAGCAATGGAGATACTATATATTACTTTTTTCATTGTTATCGTTTTTATATATTAAAAATCAACACTTAATCCAAACATTACTGTTCTTGGTAATGGATATAAACCTAAGTCAACACCAGAAGCCCAAGCAGTATTATCATTTCCTCCGTAGGATACCTCAGGATCCATTCCGTCGTAATCTGTGAATGTGTATAAGTTATTTATAGCAGCATAAATATTGATCTCCTTGATATAATCAACATTCTTTAAATATTGTCCTAATTTAAACCCTACTGTTAGATTGCTAATTCTTAAATAATCAGCATCGTGCATATAGATATCAGAGATCCAGTTGGTATTTCTATTAGAAACAGAACTTAAACGTGGTAACGTATTTGATGTTCCTGCCCCATGCCAACGATCAAAAATATCTGTAGTATAATTTTGGTCAAAATTATCGGCAAAAGAACGGTACGATTGCATTACTTGCATTCCATATTTACCAGTTAAGGTTGTATTGACATAAAAACCTTTATACTCTGCATTTAATTGAAGTCCTAATTCAAAATCTGGATTAGGATTCCCTAACATTTTCTTATCTAATTCATCAATAACCCCATCTTGATTTTGATCTACAAAACGTACATCTCCAGGACGTTGATCTGAAAAATAAGGAGTTCCATCTGTTGGCTTCACATACGCATCAACCTCATCTTGAGTTTGTAAGATTCCATCGGTTTCATACCCATAGAAATAACCTATTGGATATCCTACTTCAGCTCTAGAAATATAAGCAGTTCCTTGAGATAGTATATGTGGCTCCCCAGTAATAATACCTTCGGCATTTGCTATTTTAGTCACTTCATTTTTGTTATAAGCTCCTGTTACAGTAGCTCCATAAGAAAAATCTCCAACCTTATCATTCCATGACACCATAAACTCAAAACCAGTATTCTCAATATCACCTCCATTAATGTAAGGAGCACCAGCTCCAGCTGTACCTTGAATAGGGGCTCTTACTAACCAGTCCATTGTTTTTTTCTTATACCAATCTGCTGTAATTGCAAGTTTTGAATTAAAGAATCTTGTATCGACTCCGAAGTTTAATTGTTCTGATGTTTCCCATGTAACATCTGGATTAGGAACAATTGCTGGGGCTGCTGTTGGTCCAGAAATAGGTTTTGTATCTCCAAAATAATAACCAGGGTTAAAGTAAGCTATACTAGAACTATAATAAAAATTAGGAATATTTTGATTCCCATTTTGTCCCCAGCTTCCTCTAAGTTTTATAAAAGTATTAGAATCTTTCATAAAGTTTTCGGCACTTAAAATCCAACCTGCAGAAACTGAAGGAAAGTATCCCCATCTATTTCCTTCAGCAAAATTTGAAGACCCATCTGCTCTCATCGTTGCAGAAAACAAATATTTTTCTTTATAGTTATATTGTGCTCTTGCAATGTATGAAAGTAATCCTCCTCCTCCAGCAGCCCAATCGGCTCCATAAGTATTAATAGCTCCAATTACAGATTTATCTACATTATTTAAGAAAGCGTATTCTGGCAATCC
The DNA here is from genome assembly GCF_056857615.1 of Galbibacter sp. L-19. Lineage (NCBI taxonomy): Bacteria > Pseudomonadati > Bacteroidota > Flavobacteriia > Flavobacteriales > Flavobacteriaceae > Galbibacter > Galbibacter sp. L-19. The sequence continues at coordinate 87,810 of NZ_JBSXNL010000057.1, read as the reverse complement.
AAATCTACTATCTGCCATACTTCCGCCTACTTCTGTATTGATTTCATTTTTATAAACTTCATTACCAATTAAAGCTGTTAACTTATGGTCTCCAAAGGTATGGTCATAAGAAATTGTATTTGTTAAAGTAGAATTATTTCCTAAATATTGATTTTGGGCAACCCCGTCTGTAGCATTACTATATAAAGTTCCAAGTGCATAAGTTGGTGTCCAAGAACGACCATGACCAAACCATGCATTAACTCCATAAGAAGATCTAAATTTTAAATTTTTAAGAGGTTCTATCTCTATATATACATTCCCTACAATGGCATTATTTTTATTCCCAAGGTTTGCATAATTATGCCTGTAATACATAACTGCTATTGGATTATGCGAATTATTAGAAATTCCATCCATAGTTGGCGTAAATCCATATTGATCTGGAGAATCTGCCCAATACGCTGGCATTAAAGGATGTTGCACCAAAGCATTGTGCAAATCATTCCAATAAATATTTCCAGTTGCTACACTTCTATTTTCTGTTTGAGTGTAAGTAAAATTCTCTCCAACAGTAACAATACTGTGTTGATCATTTTTAAACAGCGTAAATTCTGTATTCATTCTTGTGGTTAACCTTTTAAAACCAGCATCGGTAATATTACCACCTATAATCCCTGTTTGGTCAAAGAAAGAAGCCCCTAAAGAATAGGTTATATCTTCACTCCCTCCTGTTATATTAATAGAGTGATTAGCAATCGGTGCATTTTTGGTTGACATTTCATCAATCCAATTGGTTCCTTCCCATCCATTTTGAAGCATACTCCAAACATCTTCTCCTAATTGAGTTCCTAATTGTCCTGGATATGAATTATTTAACCAACTGTTATTTTTAATTATACTTTCCCAATCGTTTGGTGCTAATCCATCATTAACACGCCCTTCATCCATTATGTACATATACTCTTGCGCATTTAACGGACTTAAATTTTTATAGATATTCTGGAAACCATAATATGTTTCATAATGAATTTGTGGTTGTCTAGCTTTACTCCCTTTACGAGTTGTTACTAAAACAACACCATTTGCAGCACGAGAACCATAAATTGCAGCAGAAGCAGCATCTTTTAATACATCAATACTTTCAATATCTCCAGAACTTAAATAATCTATATTTCCAACAACCACTCCGTCTACTACATATAACGGATTAGAATTTCCAATAGTCCCTAAACCACGAATTGTAACTTTTGTTCCGGCTCCTGGCGCTCCACTATTTCTAGTAACACTAACTCCAGGCGTTACCCCTTGAAGGGCTTCCATTGCTGTACCTGTATTTAGTTTAGAGATATCCTCACCTTTAACATTTACATTTGCTCCAGTTGTTAATGCTTTTTTCTGTACTCCATACCCTACAACTACAACTTCTTCAAGTGACTCTAAAGATTGCTCTAGAGTTACATTTATAGAAGTTTGTTCTCCTACCAATATGGATTGTGATTTCATACCTACATATGAAAAGATCAATTTGTCTGATGGACTTACCTCATTAATATTGTAATTCCCATCAAAATCTGTTTGGACACCATTATTAGTACCATCTACCATAACCGAAACCCCTGGCATAGGCATTCCAGCATCATCAGTAACAGTACCACTAATGGTTTTTGTCTGCGAAAACATGCTTTGTGCGCAGAGCAGCAGCAAAACAATAATCGCGAATTTAAACTTTAGCATCATCTTTAATTAATTTAAGTTAATTGAGTTAGATTTTAATCAAAGCAATACAAAGGATTATGAAGAGTACCTTACTTGTTAAAAAACAAAAAAGACTAAAAAGACTAATAATCCAATAATGATTATTATTAATAGAATCTCACTTAAGGTTCTCCAGCTAAACTTTGAAAAGCTTTTTTTCATTATGTAAATGTTAACAAAACATTAAAAAAAATGTAGAACGAATTAAGCAATCAATATTAAATTTGATGCAAGGGATGTAGTAGAAATGATGTATGCTTCATATGTTGCATAGAATGCTTCATTATTACTATTCACATATAAAACATTCAAAATCAGTAATTAATAAATATTAAATGTTTAATATTTAAGTACAAAAAAAGATGATATGATAATATCACTATGCTTTATTCGCTATAGACTCAAAAAAGTAGTACACGTAAATATTCCCTTTGAAATGAAGATAAAACTGTCTCAAAACTATAATTTATTACTAGAAACACACTTATATCTATATTGTAACACTAGACAGTTTAAACAGAATTATTGTTGTCCGATAAAAGCAGACAGCGTTTATTGCATTCCACATATATCAAGGGTTAATAGAGGTTTTTAAAATACCCCCCCTTGCTATTAAGAAAAATGAATAAAAAGAGGAGTTTTGTAATGTTATTTCTTTAAACTACTCATTTTGTACTAGTTAAGATTTTAGTCTTTTCTCTTGCAGTGAAGTGGTTTTGTATTTTTACTCGGACATTAATAAAACAGAATAATTAAATGGTATTTGAACACAGAGTATTTAGATTAACCCAAAAAATTGAAAATTCAACTCTCTCAAAACAATCCCTATAAGTAATCAACTACCTCGAGGCAAGCCTACGAAGTATTCAAAGGAAAAATATTTTAATCCATTTCGACGTAGAACACTTCGATATACTCAGAACAGGCTCTGGGGAATAAAACCCTCAATGAGGGATTTAAGAGACACAAATTCAATTGATTCAATGCAGAGTCCCTTCGATAAACTCAAGATAAGCTGTAAGGAATTAAACCTTCTTAAGATAGTAAAGGCTTGATAATTGATTATATAAAAGTAGTTGTAGTTTGTTTAAAAAATGTATACTGAAGCAAAATTACTCCTCTTTATCTGCTTCTACTTCTATTTGCGTAGGAAGAACCCCAAAATAATTTTTAAAGCATTTGGTAAAATAAGAAGATGTAGAGAACCCAACCGTGTAAGAAACTTCACTTATATTGGTATTACCTGCTTGTATGAGAACCTTAGCTTTATGAAGCCTGATATTTCTTATGAACTCGTTTGCTGTTTGATCTGTAAGAGCTTTTATTTTACGATATACCTGACTTCTACTTAAATTAAGATGAGAAGCAAGCGATTCCACACTTATTTCTGAATCTCCAATATGTTGATTTATATAGTTTAATGCTTTCTGAATAAACTCTTTATCCAAAGAAGTAGTATTTGCATTGGCTGGTAAATCGCTAATAGCGCTAAAATATTTATTAAAAATAAGTTGCCTACTGGTAATAAGTTGAGACAAACGAAGTTTTAATAATCTCATATCAAATGGCTTTACCATATATGCATCTGCACCAATTTCTATTCCCTCTATTCTATCGTCAATTTTTGCCTTTGCAGTAAGCATTAATAATGGAATATGACTGGTTCTGATGTCTGTTTTTATACATCTACACAATTCAAATCCATTCATCTCAGGCATAATTACATCAGTAATAATTACATCTGGCAATGTTTCTATAGCTAAATCGTATCCTTCTTTTCCGTGGTTAGCTGTAAGTACCCTATAATGGTTTTTTAATTCACTTTTAAGGTAATTCCTCAATTCTATATTATCCTCTACAATCAATACCGAATATGGATGAAGAGCTTCTTTAGGTTGATCCCCTTCTATTTTTTCTATAGGAATATTAGCTTGTAAATATTTCTTGTTAGATTTATTTTGTTCATACACATCAGAATAAATCTCATCATCTTTTAAATGTTCTTTCCCCTTTGGTAGTATAATTCTAAAGGTAGTTCCATCTTCTACCTCACTTGCTACTTCAATTTTACCCTTATGTAATTCCACAAAACTTTGAACAACTTCTAAGCCTATTCCTGTACCTCCATAATATGTTTTATTCAAACTATCTACTTGATAAAAACGTTCAAACATCTTGCTTATCTCGTCTTTAGGAATTCCTATTCCTGTATCAGAAATTACCAACTCTACTGCCTTTGCTTGATAATGCTCATTCACCAAAGGAAAAGTAACCAGATCGTCTTTAGTATACAATGCTACACTAATAGTACCTCCTTCTGGTGTTGCTTTAAAAGCATTTGAAATAATATTAAAAATAACTTTTTCAAGCATATCAATATCTGCCCAAACCATTACTTCTTCTTCATCGGTACTAACATCTAAGTCGATATATTTTACATGAGCCTCTTCCTTAAAATAGCTCAAAACATCATGAGTTAAATCAACCAAATTAAATTCTTTGGCTTTTAGGCTAATTTTATTAAGCTCCAGCTTTCTAAAGTCTAATAACTCATTTACCAATCTATGAAGTCTTGCTGTATTTTTTTGAATAATTCGATGTTTACTTTTAATTCCCTCTGGAAGAAGCAGCTTTTCATTATTCATAATATCATGAAGCGGATTCATTATTAAGGTTAGTGGAGTTCTAAATTCATGAGAAATATTTGTAAAAAACTGAAATTTTTTCTCATTTAAATTTTGCTCTTGTATACGTTTTTCTTCCTCGTACTTAGCCAATTGCTTGGTACGAATTCTACTTTGGGTTACTTTATTTAAAAGATACAATCCAATAAAAAATATAGTTAAGTACCCTATTAAAGCCCAAGATGTTTTCCACCATGGCGGCAAAATGGTTATTTTTAATTCTAAAGGCTTTGCATTCCATACCCCATCGTTATTAGACGATTTTAGTTTAAATATATAATTACCAGGGTCTAGGTTGGTGTAAGTGGCACTTTTAACACCTCCTACATAATTCCATGTGTTTTCATAACCAGCCAAGTAATAAGCATATTCATTTTTTTCTGGTCTTGTATAATTTATTCCTGAATACTCAATTGTAAAAACAGATTGTTTACTGTTTAATGAAATACTATCGGTCTCTGTTATAATTTTATTTAACGGTGAGTTCTCTTGAGTTGGAAGTACTTTTTTATTAAAAATCTTCAATTCCGATAAGTATAAAAAGTTTTCACTCTTATTAATATCTATAGTATTTGGTTTAAAATAATCTACCCCATCATAGCCTCCAAAATAGATTTCTCCATTTGCATTTTTATAACTGGAATTCATATTAAAATCATTAGAAAGCAAACCATCATTAACAGTAAAATTTGTAAATTCATTGAATTCAGTATTTATTTTTACTATTCCAGAGTTCCCAGAAACCCATATATTCTGACTGTTACATTCAATAATCCCACAAACATTTTCCAATATTAGTCCGTTTAACTTATTGTACCAAATAAAAGAGTTACTTGCTATGTTATACTTACATAAACCAGCTCCTTTTGTTCCAATCCATATATTTTTATCGCTACTTTCATATAAAGAAAGAATATGATTTGCTGTAGTTACATTATGGTATTTCTCCTCCATTTTTTCTTTCATGGAATTTATAGAGAACGCCCCATTGCTTTTTTGTACTATTTTAAATAATCCATTTGTAGTACCAAGCCAAATATTATCTTTATAGTCTACAAGAACTTTCCAAGAATCACTATTAGAAATTCCATTCTCCTGAAACTCTGGCGTATTATAATGAGTAAACTTAGCTGTTGTAGGATTGTAAGAGTGTAATCCGCTATGGTAAGTAGAGATCCATATGGTTCCTTTGGAGTCTTCATCAAAACTAACCACCACATCAGATTGTAAATCTCCATTTGTAGTCTCTTTTGTTTTATTAACAAAATGTTTTGTTCCATTCTTTAAAAAGAAAATACCTTGATCCCAGCTTCCAGCCCAAATATTCTCTTTACTATCTATAAAAATAGCTTGAATATAGTCGCTTGTTAATCCTGAATACTTGCTTTTTAAAGAGGTGTTTATATGTGTGTATTGATTACTCTTTTTATCAATCACATCAATTCCTCCACCATCCATTCCTACCCATATCTTACCAGATTTATCCTCAACAATAGAGGTTACAGAGCTAGCTTGAAGAGAATTAGGATTGTTATATAAGCTTTCTAATCCTTTAAATTTATCATACAGAGGATCATATACCGCTACTCCTTTATTATAATAGCCCAGCCATATTTTATTATCTTTATCTTGATACAAAGACCATATTGAGCTCGACAATAAACTCTTTTCGTCCTTATTACTTGCTTTATGATGATTTAAAATTTTTCCTTGCTGATTGATATGGTACAACCCATCGTTTTCAGTTCCAAACAACAAAGTTTCATCTTTTAAAGATGTTATCGAAAAAAATGGATTCTCAGAAACTGAAAAGTGCTCTATCTCTCTATATGTATCATTATCCTTATAACTTGCCTTGTAAATTCCTTTTGAGGTAGCACCAGCCCAAATATTATTATTCTCATCAATAATTAAAGATTTTATATGATCTTTCACATATAATTCTTTTGAAAACAACGTAGGCTTCAATATACTTTTGTTCGAATCGTATTCTTGTATTCCTAAATTAGTTCCAGTGTAGATTTTACCATCATTATCTATAGCAATTGCTTCTATGGTTATTGGAACATCTATATTTAATTTGCTGCTTTGAATTTTATCTACCTGAAGAATTTCATCTCCAGTAATCTTAAATAATCCCGCCCCAAAAGTTCCTACAAAAATATTTCCTTGTTTATCTTCTATTATATTTCTTACAGATATACTCTTATTGTAGGTAGCTTCAAACTTAGAGTTTGGAATTCTTAAAAATTGATCATTATTTTGATTATATAGATTAAGACCTTCTTCTGTTCCTACCCAAAACCTATGTTTACTATCTAAAAATGTGCAATAAACTACACTACTGCTAAGAGATGTAGAATCGTTTAAAATATATCTGTAGGAATTGTAATCTATTCCATCATACCTGTAGAGACCAGCCCCGTTGGTAGCAATCCACATAAACCCATCGTCGTCTTGATTGATATGATAAATTCCTACTTTGGGAATATCCTCCATCATACTCACAAAATTGAACTTCTTATTTGCTTCTTGAGCAAACAAAAAGACATTCAACAAGAATCCAATACAGGAAAGAAAATAGTCTTTTCTAGACATTTTAGGTTTTTATTAATAGGTACATAGGTTAATACCAAAAATAACATAAAATATTAAATATTAAATTTTTATACCTATATTTTAAAATAAAACCTTTTTAATGCGATATAAAATATCATAAAATAATTTTTTAACTTAATTTAATAAATAATATTTGGAGTATAAATCTCCTTATTTCATAAAAAAACCTTGAGAAAAATCTCAAGGTTTATACGTATCTAATCAACACCATCGGTGCACCCCACGAAGCATTTAAACAAAAATATTTAATTCATTTCGAGGTTTTCAAAATAAACCCCTTGCTATTAATAAGAATGAACAAAAAGAGGACTTCAGTAATACCTCTCCTTTAAACTGCTTATTTTATGACAGTTAGATTAGTCTTTGCACTTTATTCTATGCTCTATGTTCTATGTTCTTTGTCTTTTGTCTCTGTTCTTTTTCTTATAGCAAAGCGATCTTATATTTTACTCGCACATTAATGATAAAATATTTATAAAACTCTTACAACTACTTAAATAAAATACATACAGGTGTTGCTGCCTTTATCTCATCTACATATGTTAATAGTCCGTTATTGATATCTCTTTTAAATGAAATTATATTGTTTGTATATTGATTTGCTACTAAAAGAAATTTTTCGTCTGGCGATAATGAAAAATTACGCGGACCTTCTCCTCTAACAGATTCATGACCTATAACTTCTAAATTACCATCATCCTTAACTTTAAATATTACAATTGAATTATGTCCACGATTGGATGCATACAAAAACTTCCCATCGGAAGAGATATGAATATCTGCTCCTGTATTTTCTTCTTTAAAATCTTCTGGTAGTGTTGAAATAGTACTTTCCACTTTAAACTCTCCAGCCTCATTTATTGCCAAAACTGTAATCGTATTATTTAATTCTCCGAAAACATATGCCCACTTTCCACTCGGATGAAAAGCCATATGACGAGGTCCTGCACCTTTTGCTATTGCTAATTTCTCATTAGACTTAGGTTCTATTTTATTGGTTTCGGAATTAAGTTTAGAAAACCATAATTCGTTTGTCCCTAAATCTACTTCTATTACATCATTTTGGGTAGGTTGTAACCATACAGAGTGCGCATGCGGACCGTCTTGTCTTTTATTAGCTCCTTTCCCTTTATGTTGATGTACATCTAATAATTCTGTAAGACTCCCATCTTCTTTTAGTTTAAGTAAGCCAACACTTCCACTAGAATAGTTTGCTGCCAATACAAATCCTTCATCATTACTTACTACAAAACATGGATGCATTCCTCCAGAAGATTGTTTATTTATAAACTCTAATGTATCTTTTAATATTTTAAATGAAGAAACTTTCCCTTCTGTTAGTTCATTGGCTGCTATTAGATATTTTTTATCTGCAGAAAAATTTAAATAAGATGGATTTTCTGTCTTAGCAACAAGCTTCTCCTTAGATAATTTCCCATCTTCTGCTAAAGAATATTCATAAATCCCTTCACTCTCGCCATTGGTATAAGTTCCTACGTAAAATGGGGAATTTTGCTCCTTTTTTTCTTCAATTTTACTATGAGAATCTACCGCTGTCATATTTTCTTTTTTCTCTACTTTGTCCTTACAGCTTGCTAATAAAACTATTACCAATGCTATTTTTAGTAATTTCATTTCCGCTAAATAATTAGAATGTTTATAAAAAGGAAAGATACAATTTATTAGTATTTAATTACAAAAAGTCAAGATGAGTTCATAAAAAAGATTCCCATCTAAAAGAAAATTATTTAGAATTTCTAACTTCGTTTTCTTTATCGTTTTTATTTTTTTGAAAAATTCTTCCCGTAAAATATCCTAGTAAAAATGGTAAGAAAAGTATTATTGCAAAAAATAAAACTACATAAAACAGAACACTGCTTATAATATCTTTTACATGTGTCATGGTATTGTTTATTGCCTCTTCGGCTAAAATATTTACCTCTTTAGAAAGTGCTTTCCGCTCTCTCAACACCATACTATCTAATGCAACCCGTTCTCTTTCAATAATTGTATCTATAGACGCTCTTTCTTCAGAGAAAAAGACTTTTGAACTTTCTATGTCGTTATGTAATCCTAAAAATAAAATTTGCATATCCCTCCGGAAGTCTTTTATAGATTCATCAAGCATTTCTGGAGTAGTTTCCGCAGTGGTAACTAACCTATTCAAACTATTATCCATACTATTAAATGCTTTTTGAAGACTAGCCGAGTCTATTCCTTGTTCCCGAAGCATCAATTCTGTATTCCATTGTAATTGCTTTCCAGTACTTTCTGAAGTATAAACCAGTCTGTTTGAAAAATTTGTCATTACTTCAGAGAGCGTTCCAACGGTTTTTAAAGCCGTACTATCTGGAGTTTTATTAGCCTCTAAATATGCATCGCGAATGGATTTATGACGAAAGTTTAGTCCGTAAATAGGATTTTTTTGAACGTAGTTTTCTACTAACTCATCTAATTTCTTGTAATTCTTTTCGCTTAACAAACTCCGGGCATTTTTCTCTATAGCATTTGAATTTGTATGAGCTATGTTAGCAACATAAGGCTGCCACTTTCCAAATAAAGGCCTTGCTTTATCTGAAACTAAGAAGTTTTCCATAGCTAAAGAAAGAGCCCAAGCATCTACTAATGCCAATTGCGGCATTGTTTGAAACCCCACTTCCCTATAAGAAGTTAATGTTTTTAATTTCCATCGATAAGCATTTTTCTGAATTTCAAAATCGGCTTCTTCATAGATAATACTATCGGCTGCCCATTCTACCCTTTCAGAAGCATCTGCTATAAAACTCTGTGTTAGCAATCTAGAGTTTAACTGACTCGTAGTTAATGGTTCCTGAGCGCTTTCTATTTTTAAAAGTGAACAAGATTGTAGTACAAATAAAATAAGAATAGCAGAAATATAAGTTCTAAATCTCATCTAAGCTTGGTTTATTTCAATAGGTAGATTCTTTTAAACTGTTTCCTAAAGATACTTATTTTAACTGAAATCAATCAAAACCTATAATAATAAACTCCACATAATACACCTTCATTAGAACAACACTTTTCTACAAAGAACAAAAAATCCTGTGAAGCTTTTCCACAGGATTGATTTTAGTATTTAAAAATTTATTTTCCTTTTTTAAGGCTACTTATTATTAATGTCCGAGAAAAAATACAAGACCGCTTCGCTGCAAGAAAGAAGAACAAAGACTAAATCTTAACTATCAAAAATGAGTAGTTTAAAGAAATAACATTAGTAAACTCCTCTTTTTATTAATAGCAAGGGGGCTATTTTAAAAAACCTCTATTAATCCTTGATATATGTGGAACGCAATAAACGCTGCCTGCTTTTATCGGACAACTATAGCTACTTATCAAAGAAATATTTTCCTTTAATAGGAGTCATAGGCAGTTTATTTACCCCATTTTCCTCCACCAAGATAGAAACCTAAAGATATTCCAAAGTAACTATTTTTAACTTCAAAACTATCTACTTCTATGCTTGATCCACCTTCAGATAATGAGAAACCTTCTGATTTTGTTTTAGGTATTATATTATATTCTAATCCTAATCGGAATTTACCAACTTCAACACCACCTCGAATCATTCCTCCAAATTTACCAGACACATCAAAAGAACCACTTCCATTATTATCGGTATCAAGCTCTAGACTGGCTAATCCATAATATCCCATACCTGCTCCAACAAAAGGAGCGAAAGTACTACTCCCATTATTAAAATAATAATCATAAGTCCCTAAATAAGAGGACATTGTAGCTACTTTTGCTTGTTGATTATTCACCTCTCTAACTGTGGCGGCACCAGCAATTCTCAAACCTACATTCATATTATCTGCAATATTGTATTTAGGTTCAATGTCGAATAAAATTCCTCCACCTCCAGATGCAGCTGCGTATCCTAAGTCTAAGCCGACTCTAAATTTACCCTTTTCCTGCGCTTGAGAGCTATATACTCCAACAACAGTAATTAAAATCACTAATAATAGTTTTTGTTTCATAATGGTATAAGTTTATATTTTATACCACTAATATAACATATATTCTATAATTAGAAAATATTATTTGTATTAAATATTATTTTCTATATTTATTTAGCAATATTCACTGCTCTTGTTTCTCTAATAACAGTAATTTTAACCTGTCCTGGATAGGTCATATCTGTTTGTATTTTTTGAGAGATTTCAAAAGATAATTCAGAAGCCTTGTCATCACTTACTTTTTCACTTTCTACAATAACACGTAATTCTCTACCCGCCTGGATTGCATACGCTTTTTTAACTCCAGTAAATCCAAAAGCTATTTCTTCAAGGTCTTTTAATCGTTGGATATAAGAATCCAAAACTTGACGCCTTGCTCCTGGTCTTGCTCCACTTATAGCATCACATACCTGAACAATTGGTGCTAATAAAGACTTCATTTCTATTTCGTCGTGGTGAGCCCCAATAGCATTACATACATCTGGTTTCTCTCCATATTTCTCTGCCCATTCCATTCCTAAAATAGCATGTGGAGTTTCCATTTCTGTTTCTGGAACTTTTCCAATATCATGTAAAAGACCAGCTCTTTTAGCCATTTTTGCATTTACGCCTAACTCCGCAGCCATTACGCTACATAATTTAGCTACTTCTCTTGAGTGTTGTAATAAGTTCTGTCCATAAGAAGAACGATATTTCATTCTACCCACAGCTTTAATAAGTTCTGGATGTAAACCATGAATTCCAAGGTCTATTACGGTACGTTTCCCTACTTCTATAATTTCCTCTTCAATTTGCTTCTTGGTTTTCTTCACCACTTCTTCAATTCTTGCAGGGTGAATCCTACCATCGGTTACCAAACGGTGTAAAGATAATCTGGCAATTTCTCTTCTTACAGAATCAAAACAAGAAAGTATAATCGCTTCTGGTGTATCGTCTACAATAATTTCAACCCCAGTAGCAGATTCTAAAGCACGAATATTCCTACCCTCTCTACCGATAATTCTACCTTTAACATCATCCGATTCTAGATTAAAAACAGATACACAGTTATCTATAGCTTCCTCTGTACCAATTCTTTGAATGGTATTAACAATAACTTTCTTTGCTTCTTGTTGTGCTGTAAGTTTAGCTTCTTCTAATGTATTTTGAATGTAAGCCATAGCATCACTCTTAGCATCTGCTTTAAGCGATTCTACTATTTGAGAGCGTGCTTCGTCGGCAGAAAGCCCTGAGATAACCTCAAGTTGCTCTATCTGACTTTTGTGAAGCCTTTCTATTTCTGCTTGTTTTTTATCTAAAAAATCTAAACGAAAATCATAATCCTTATTCTTTTCATCTATTTCAGCATTGAGCTTTTTATTCTTTGCTAATTCGTTAGAAACTTGAGACTCTTTATCTCTTGTTCTTTTTTCAGCTTCAGCAATTTTTTTATCTTTAGAAATAATTACTTTTTCATGCTCAGCTTTGAGCTCTAGAAACTTTTCTTTCGCTTGAAGTATCTTATCTTTTTTAATACTTTCTCCTTCTGTTTTAGCTTCTTTTAAAATCTTTTGAGCTTCTTTTTTAGCTCCTGAGATTATTTTAGTTGCATTTTTCTTTTCAAGCACCTTGGCTATCACAAATCCAGCTGCAATCCCTATTATTCCTACAATTATTACTAGTGTAGTATTCTCCATCTTTACATATATTTAAAAAAAAAGCCTACATTGGTAATTGAAGTTTTGTACAAACTCCTCTAAACAGGTTTAAGGCTACCAAACTGATCAAGGATCCGCAGTCCTATATCTGAAATTAATCAGAGGAGCGGCTTGCTTTTACAACTTGAACTCACCTTTTTTAATATATACTTGTTGAGTTTGTCAAAAAAATGCAACCAATGTAGGCAGTAACATTATACTATTTAAAAGAACATCTTATCATCAGCCCAAATGCTTTGATAGCATAGCGTCTAAGTTTTTTAAACGCAATTCCATCTCTTCACTTGTTTTGTTTGTATCAATACCTTCTTGTTCTACTTTAGAAGCAAATTGTAAGGCACACATTGCCAAAACATCTTGCTTGTCTCTAACAGCATAGTTTTGTTCGAATTGCTTAATCAATGTATCAATAGTCTTTGCAGCCTTGCGTAATCCTTCCTCCTGTGATGGTGCCACCGTTAACGGGTACACCCTATCTGCTATCGATATTTTGATTTTAAGCTTCTCTCCCATTGTAATTAGAACGTTTTATTCGGATAATTGAGCAATGCATTGATCTATTTCCCGAATTAAAGTATTTATTTTAAGCTTAGCTTCTGTTTTATTTTCATTACTGCCAAGCATTGAATTTGCCATTTTGAGTGATTCATATTTCTCTTCCCATTTAATAACAGAAAGCGCTAAATCCTTATTCTCATTTTTCGAATTAGCCAATTCTTCTTGTAATTTTAGATTGATATTACGTTCTTGCTCTAATTTCTTGAGCAATTTCCCAATCTTATTCTCCAGAGAATCAACAATTTCTATAATCTCACTCATACATGCAATATTCAACACATATCTTTACAAAGTTAACATACCTTTACGTACTTCACAACAGTTTGTAAAAATTTCTTTTTTATTCTATTTTGAAGGATAAACCTTATATTTTATATCAATCTATAAAGTGTAATTCTTCAGGGTTCAAATATCGTTGGTTTTTTTTGATTAATTTATTATATCATACTAATATAATTAAAATTGCGTTTTTACCGTAGTTTTTTCATGTTTAATTAACATTTGACTATTTTTACGGCATAACTATTTTTTCATGCGCTATCTATTAATTTGCACTATTTTAATATCACAATTTATACATTCTCAAAACAGCTATCCTAAAGATTATTTCCGCTCTCCTTTGGATATTCCAATTGTTTTAGCAGGTACTTTTGGAGAATTGCGCTCCAACCATTTTCATTCTGGAATGGATATAAAAACGCAACAACGAGAAGGATTAAACGTGTATGCAGTTGCAGATGGCTATGTTTCTAGAATTAAAGTGCAACATTATGGATACGGAAAAGCCATTTATATAACACACCCAAATGGATACACCTCTGTTTATGGACATTTACAGAAATATGCTCCAGAAATTGAAGCTTATATTAAAGAAGAGCAATATAAAAATCAATCCTACGAAATAGAACTCTTTCCCTCTGCCAATGAAATTCAAGTTCATAAAGGAGATTTAATCGCTTTGAGCGGAAATACAGGAGGCAGCGGTGGTCCTCATTTGCATTTTGAGATTCGTGACGGACTAGAAAAGCCTATAAATCCACTTTTATTTGGGTACCATGTAAAAGATACCAAAGCGCCACGTATTCTAGGAGTTCACGCATATCCTGTAGGAAATAACGCCATTATTAACAATGAGAATACTAGAAAAGAACTGAGACTTACACAAAATCCAGATGGCACTTATATGGCCGATAAAATCTATGCCTCTGGAAACATTGGTTTAGGCGTAGAAACCTACGACCAATTAGATATGGCATACAATAAAAATGGTGCTTACAAAATATGTACTACAGTAAATGGCACCTTAAATTTTGAATACGATTTCGAAACTTTTTCTTTTGCTGAAAGTCGCTATATAAACACTTTGATAGATTATCCTACTTATATTGACAACAGCATTAAAATTCAAAAATGCTATATCGAACCTTATAATAAATTAAGTATTTATAAGAAAAGAAACGATGATGGTGTAATAACTATAAATGATGGATTATCCTACCAAGTTACCATGGAAGTTTCGGACTTTGCAGGTAATACAAGTACTATTATTATTCCTATTGAAGGGAAGAAACAAGAACTATCCAACCCTATTACATCAAATACTGAAAATAAAGGAGATTATTTAATTGCGACTCGAGATAATATCTTTTCGGTAGGAAATGCTTCTTTATTTTTTCCTGAAAACACCTTCTACCATGATCTTTTTATCAATTTAAAAACAGAAGATGATGCCATTATTATTCATAATGAAAGTGTTCCTGTAAAAAACAATTACACTATAAGTATGAATATTAGCAATAGAAATGAAACCGATAAAGACAAGCTTTTTATTGCACATGTCTCTGATGATGGCAGACTTTCTTATGAATACACCTACAGAAAAGGAGATTTATTAAGCACTCGAACCCGAGACCTTGGAAAGTTTAAAGTAGCTAAAGATACAGTTGCTCCTGTAGTTAAACCTAGTAACTTTAGAGATGGACAATGGCTTTCTAATTTTCGTTATTTAAAACTAAACATTACCGACGACCTTAGCGGCATAAATTCCTACAGAGCCACTATTAATGGGGAATGGATTTTAATGGAGTACGAATACAAAGAAAATTCTCTTACTTACGATTTAAGTGATATTGATTTTAAGGATGCTGCAAATAATTTGGAAGTAGTTGTAACTGATAATGTTGGAAATAGTACTACTTTTAAAGCAGTTTTTCATAAAAAGTAACCAAATCTGACATTGAACTTTAAAAGAGCGATTTTTCCTATACTGTTTTTTCTGACATTAAATTCGCTTTACTGTCAAACTGCTACCATTCGTGGTGTTATTTTAGACGAAAAAAATATTCCTGTTGAAAGTGCTACTATTTCTACTGAAGAAATTGCTACTACAAGTAACAAAAACGGATTTTATCAGCTTATAATTCCTGCAAAAAAGGAGATTGTCATTCATTTTAATCATCTCTCATTTAAAAAAATTCAGCTAAAAATAAACCTTCAATCTGCCGAAAATTTTGAGTTTAACCCTGTTCTAAAAACACAAATAGAACAGATTGGCGAAGTATTAGTTTTATCTTCTGAAGAAAAAAAAATCGAGGGAATCCAAAATATAAATCCCGAAACCGTTAGAACCATTCCAGGAGCAAATGCTGGAGTAGAAAATATATTAAAATCGCTTCCAGGGGTAAACTCCAATAACGAATTAAGCACTCAGTATGCTGTAAGAGGCGGTAATTATGACGAAAATCTAGTATATGTAAACGAAATTGAAATCTACCGTCCTTTCCTAATCCGTTCTGGTCAACAAGAAGGAATGAGTTTTATAAACACCGACTTAATTCAAAACATCGACTTTTCTGCAGGGGGTTTTCAAGCAAAATATGGCGATAAACTTTCTTCAGTCTTAGACATTACTTACAAAACTCCTACACAATTAACAGCTGCTATAGATGCTAGTTTTTTAGGAGGAAGCGTTTATTTAGGAACAAGCTCCAAGAATAACCGATTTACAACTTCTTCTGGCATTCGCTATAGAAACAACAGCTTATTTGTTAATAGCAAGGACACCAAAACAAATTACAATCCTGTTTTTGCAGATGCGCAAACGTTTATGACCTATAGATTTTCAGGGAAATTCCAACTTCATTTTTTAGGCGCCATTTCTTTAAATGAATATGATTATAAACCACAAAGCAGACAAACAACTATTGGCACTTTTAACATTCCTACAGCTATTAGTGTGAATTATAATGGAAAAGAACAAGATAGCTATAAAACAGTTTTTGGGGCTCTAAAAGCTAATTATCAGCTTAACCAAAATACCTCTTTAAAATTTATTGCGTCCTTATATAATACCCGCGAAAAAGAAAATTATAACATCTCTTCTCAATATCAAATGGGAGAAATAAATACGGATCTGGGCGGTCTGATAGGAGATTATAAAGATATTGGCTCCCAATATGAATATGCTAATAACAACTTAGATGCTCAGATTTTTAATTTTCAGCATAAAGGTTTTTTCGAAAAAGATAGCAACACTTTAGAATGGGGAGTAAAATATACGCATGAAAGAATTAAAGATCATATCAACGAATTTGAAGCAGTAGATACCCTAATTATTGACAGTTTAGACTCTTCAAACCAATGGGTAATTCCAGACTTTAATACTATTGATGCGGAAAATAAGGTTAAGAATAATAGAGTTTCTGGACATACACAATGGAGTAGATTAACAACTATTGGAAGTAGCAAAGTATGGATTAATGCAGGGGTAAGAGCACAATTTTGGAATGTTTCTGGAGATAGTATTGCTTCAAAATCTCATTTTATTGTTAGTCCAAGAGCACAATTCTCAATAAAACCAGCATGGAAGAAAGACATGCTTTTTCGTATTTCTGGTGGCTTATACCAACAACCACCTCTCTACCGAGAAATGCGCGATAGTTTAGGCAATGTAAATCCGAATGTGAAAGCCCAAAAATCGTATCATTTTATTTTAGGTAACGAATACAGTTTTAAACTTTGGGAACGCCCTTTTAAATTAATTTCTGAAGTTTATTATAAATATTTAGACGATGTAAACCCATATAACATTGAAAATGTTCGCATTCGGTACCAAGCAACAAACAATGCAACAGCCTATGCGTATGGCTTAGACTTAAGACTTAATGGAGAATTTGTACCTGGAACAGAATCTTGGGTAAGCTTTGGCTACTTAGAGACAAAAGAAAATAGAAATGAAAGAGGTTACATTCCGCGCCCTACCGACCAACGAATAAAATTTGCAGTACTCTTTCAAGATTATATGCCTTCTATTCCAAATTTAAAATTATACCTCAATGGTGTCTACAACACTGGACTTCCTGGAGGCTCTCCAAATTATGCCGACCCTTACGAATATCAATCGCGACTTCCAGCATACAAACGAGTAGATATTGGTGTTACTTATGTGTTTATGAATAGTGAAGGAAAAGTTAAAAATGAAGAACGGAATAACAAATTCAAAGAAATTGAGGTAGGCTTCGAGATTTTCAATATTTTTGACATCCAAAATTCAATTACCAACACATGGGTAAATGATTATTACACCAATAGCCAATTTGCCATACCAAACTACATGACAGGAAGAGTTTTTAATATTAAAGCAGGATTGAGGTTCTAAACATATGAAGAAAATTATAATTTTATGTAGTGTCTTATTAATAAGTGCACTAGGATATAGTCAAAAAACAATATATCAAAGCGATTCTTTTGAAACCTTAAGTAGCAACCATAAAACAGTGGCTATTATTCCTTTTGAGGCTCGTTTAGAGCTAAAAAACAAAGAACTTACAGATGAACAATTAGAAAAACTTCAAGAAAAAGAAGGTTATGAGGTACAAAATGCTCTTGAAACTTACTTTTTAAAAATGCATCAACGCAAAGATTATCGCATTGAATTTCAAGACATACAAAACACCAATGCACTGCTATCAAAAGCAAACATAGATTTAATGAATTTAGACATTTACACTACCCAAGATTTATGTGAAATTTTGAATGTAGATGCTATTATTTCAGGAGACCTTACACTAAATGCCTTAATTTCCGAAGGGGTTTCTACAGATTTTGATTTTATGTCTTTTATTTCTGGGACTTCAGATTATGGTAGGATTGCCATTAAATTAAGTGATGGAGCTACAGGAAAACTTCTTTGGAAATACGAAAAGGTAATTACTAGAAAATCGGGTAAAAACACTTATGACATTATTGAAGCTATGATGCGTAAGTCTACTCGTAAATTTCCGTACGACAAGTAATTAATAATTTTTAAAAAAAATTATTAAAATAAATCGAGCGAAGTATGAGTTGATTAACTCGTTACTTCGCTCGAACTCATAATTGCGGTTATAAGCAAATAACCATATCTTTAATTACATCTCCCAACCTTTACGGTAAGTTCTAGTAACAAATTGATTTGCTTCTTCTAGGTTAGTAATTTTCATATTCTCACCATCCCATAATAATTTCTTACGTCCGAAAAACTCTTCATTTCCTTTAGCATTTTCTTTTTTCAGCATAAAACTTCTAATAGCTAGATTCCCCATTAAAACAGTTTCTGTCATAGGTCCTGCATAGTCAAACGAAGAAGTAAGTCCTTTGTGTTCTTTACTGTTAAATCCAGCCTTACAAGCATCCACCCATTTACGTTGGTGTCCGTATTCTGGTTCTGGCATCTCCTCTACTTCTGGACCAAATTCGGTAGTTCCATCATTTAAATAAAGCTTAGGCATTAACGGAGAACTATCATTAATATTAGTGGAAATAATTCCATTTTCACCATGAATTAAAACTCCATTAGCACTTCCTTTCCCTCCAATATCACTATCTGCAGGAATAATATCTGGATGTGCAGGACGAATCCCTCCGTCACTCCACGTCATTTTCAATGGTGCTTTAGTTTTATCGGTAGCATCAAAATCTATAGAAATAAATGACGATGGCGGACAACCCTCTGGGTGATAATCTGGTGTCCACATTTGTGAATATACAGACCCAACACTACATTCGGCTGCTTTTGGATACATTAAATCCAAGGTTCTAAAAGGAATATCTATTAGGTGGCATCCAACATCTCCAAGAGCTCCTGTTCCATATTCCCACCAGCCACGCCAGTTAAATGGATGTATATTTGGAATATAAGGCGTTTCTTTTGAAGGGCCTAACCATAAATCCCAGCTCAATGCATCTGGTTTTTTACTTGGGTCTGGAGCAGGCATTTGCCCTCCTTGCGGCCATACAGGTCTATTTGTCCATACTTCTACTTTTGTAATAGCTCCAAGTTTACCAGAATCCACCCATTTTTGAACCATATTTAATAACGGATTAGACCCTCCTTGATTCCCCATTTGAGTAACCACTTTTTGATCTCTTGCCATTTGTGTAAGCATTCTTGCTTCACGGATATTGTGCGTCATTGGTTTTTGAACATATACATGTTTTCCACGTTCCATAGCATATTTTGCTGCAGGACCATGAACATGGTCTGGAGTAGAAATAGTTACTGCATCAATATCCTTTTCCTTATCAAGCATCTCTCTAAAGTCGGCATACAATTTAGCTTTAGGAAACTTTTTAACTGTTGCAGCTGCTGATCCCGAAAAATCCACATCACATAAAGCAATCACACGCTCTCTTCCATTTACAGAAGCATTTATAATATCGCTTTGTCCTTTTCCTCCTGCACCAATAGCAGCAATATTTAGTCGGTCACTAGGAGCCATATATCCAACTCCGCCGAGAACATGCCTTGGTACAATTAAAAATGAAGAAGCTAAAGCACTGTTCTTAATAAAAGAGCGTCGCGATGTTCCTTTTGGTTTCTGGTTTTTTTCGTTCATAATAATAAGTTTACGGTTGTTTTTAACAAATTAATTAAAAGTCAGCTAATTTTACTAAAACGTTTTATTAAAACAGTCAAAAAAAATGATTTCAAATACTATAAAAATCAACTAACAGGATAAATGTATGAAAACATTTAGCTATCACTAAAATTTTAACATAAAAAAATACAAAAATCAACTAAGTCGAAGCAAGCCCACAAGGTATTCAAAGGAAAAAAATTTAATTAATTTCAACGCAGAGCACTTTGATATACTCAGAACAGGCTCTGGGAAATTAGATCCTCTATGAGGGATTTTAAACAGTCTTCCCTTTTTCTAGTCTCAAAATTTTAGTAACACTATTTGGGATTTCTTCCTCTCTATGAGAAACATAGATCATGGTTATATGTTTTGAAGCACAGATATAATCTAATAATATTTTAAAATACTGAATTTGATTTCTGTCCATTCCTTGGCATGGTTCGTCTAAAATAAGCAACGAAGGACTTTTAACCAATGCCCTTAAAAGCAATAAAACACGTTGCTCTCCAAGAGAAGCATTTACAAACAACGTATTCTTTAAATGAGTTAATTTTACAAGATCAAGCCATTTACTAGCCACCTCTTCTTGATGTTTTGTAGGAATAGAAACAGTTCCTATTTCATCTTTAAAACCAGAAATAATTACATCCGAACAACTCAGAGTACTGTAAGTTTCTTCTGTAGTAGTAATCCCCGGAACGCTATTGGCAATTCCTTTTCCTCGCATAAAATACAAATGAAGTTCTGGAGATAAAAAACCGATGTGTTGCTTTATATCCCAAATACTTTCCCCACTCCCACGTTTTCTATCAAAAAGTATTAAATGATTTCTATATCCCTGCGGATTATCGGCAGTAATTAAACTCAATAAAGTAGATTTCCCAGCGCCATTATGTCCTAAAAGTGCCCAACACTCCCCTTGTCTGATAGTCCAATCTACATTTTGTAAAATTGACTTACCACTCATGGATACATTTACATCTTTCATTTCAACAATAACCTTGAAATAATTTGAACTTTCTTGCAACAAAGCATCAACTTCAATAGAATTATCTAGCTTTAATTGTTGCGCTTCTGTAATTTTAATTTCTGAAGGAATTCCTTGCTGAACAATTCTTCCCTGCTCTAATACGATGGCATTTGCTATAAATGATGGGATTTCGGAAACATCACAAATAAGAATTATCATTATTCCTTTATCAGAAATACTTTTTAAAAAATCAGATAAATTCCCTCTTGATTTTACATCCAAGCCTATATACGGCTGATCCATTATTAAAACTTCGGGATCTTGAAGGCAAGCAGTAACTAATTGCAGTCGTTTCCGTTCTCCATTACTTAACTGAAGTAAACTTTTTTCAAATAAATAAGTAATATTAAAAGTTTTAAAAAGAGACACCTCTTCCAAACTTCCTTCTACAAACCTTTCCTTTTTATTGAGGCGCTCTAAATATTGATATACGGTAAGCTGATTTTCGTATTCATGAAACTCATATCGTTTACTATAATATGTACTTGCCATTCCAGCTATTTCACTAAAATGATCTTGCTGCGAAACAAAAATGGTTTTAAACGGATTCCTTACCACTCCAGAACTAGGAGTTTTCTTCATCTGAATTAAATTAGCTAAAGATGTTTTTCCACTTCCGGAATTTCCTGTAATTGCTAACGAATTTCCCTTGTGTATTTCTAGATTAATCGCATCTAAAATAAGATGATTTTTAATCGTTAAATTCGCATTAGATAACTCAATAAAAGCTGTTTTAGACTCTGGCATTTCAATATAATTTGTCTTGACGAATTTCGTATATTCTTAGTAAAATAACAATAACATTTACGGTACAAGTTTAAAGATACCCTAAAATTAATTTTCATTATCTTTATAATAAAATCTACTAAAACAATTATGAAACCTCTTTCTTTATTTCTGATATTAGTTTTTCTTATTTCTTGTAAAGAAGCAAAAAAAGAAAATAGTAACGCTACTGAAAAAACTATTATTGAAGGTCCTAAAAAGGAAATAGAAAAGTCAGTTGAAGAAGTTTATGCTCCTCAAACAGTAAACGATGAATTAGCAGAAAAAATTAAAACCTATCTAAAAACCGATTATTTAAAAAATGACATTGCTATTTTAGAAGAAACTGACAGGCAGTTTCAATTTTATGAAATAGATTTAAATGAAGATGGTAAAAACGAAATCTTTATCAACTTCTTTACCCGTTATTTTTGTGGTTCGGGAGGCTGCACACTATTACTGCTGGATGCTAATTTAAAACCTATAACTAAATTCTCTGTTATGAATCCTCCGCTCTTTGTTGAAAAAACGAAGAAAAATGGATGGTCCATTCTTTTAATAAAAGACTCGGGAGTTTTTAAGGAACTTAGCTATAATAAAGGCAAATATCCTTCAAACCCAAGCATCTTAGAAAAAGCTCCTTATGATGCCCCTAGCGGACATGCCGAAATTCTTTTTAGCGATGAATACAGCAAAGCTAAAACCTATACCTATTAAATCTAAAAAGCACACATTAAGACTCCTTTCAAGGAAAATAATATTGATTAAAACTCATAAAGTTAATAGGAACCTCTATAAGGGATTAATTTTGAAAAGCTAGTTGCTGTTTAGAAGCTTTTTGTTTTCTATACCATACTATTGAAACAGCCAAGATAACACCACTACAAGCCATTATAGCGCCTACTATACTTGCAGAAGTATAACTAAGCCCATAAGCTATTGGAAGCCCTGCAAAATATGCCCCCGACGCATTTCCCATATTAAAAGCACTTTGATTAGCAGAAGAACCTAACATTTCGGAACCTTTAGCACTTTTTATAACCGCCATTTGAATTGGAGTAGACACCGTAAAAGCAACCATTCCAATAATAAACGTCATTAATAAAACAATATAACCACTAGAAGCTATAAAACTATTAAGAAGCAAAACGCTTACCATGACCACTAAACTAATAATTACCGCTTTTAAAGGAGTAAATATTTCTGCCAATTTTGCACCTACAAAATTCCCTACTACCATTCCTAAACCAGCAATTATCATTGCATAACTCACTATATTTTCATTCAAACCAGCCACGTCGGTTATTAATGGTGCTATATAACTATACCATGCAAAGAAACCTCCAGTTCCTACCATTGTTAAAACAATTAGCCCTAAAAAGTCTAAGTTTTTGAATAGTTTAAACTCTTCTTTTACACCTTTAGTTTTTGTTTTTTCTATTTCAGGCATCCAGAAATAGATACTTAACATTGTTAAAATACCTATTACTCCAACTATCATGAACGAAATACTCCAATGAAAATGGTGTCCCACATACGTTCCTAAAGGCACTCCAATAACATTTGCCACAGTTAACCCTGAAAACATAGTTGCAATTGCTTTGGCCGATTTACCTTCTTTAGCTAATTTCCCAGCCACCACAGCTCCAATTCCGAAGAAAGCACCGTGAGGTAAGCCCGACAAAAATCTAGAAATTAATAATAAATAGTAACTATCTGCAAACGCGGAGAGTGTATTAAAAACTGTAAACCAAACCATTAAATACAAAAGCATTTTATGAGGAGCCCATTTATTTCCAATACTAGTTAAAAGTGGTGCACCTACTACAACTCCCAATGCATAAGCAGAAATAAAGTGTCCTGCCTGCGGAATTGTAATATTTAAAGCAGTAGCTACATCGGGAAGAATCCCCATAATAACAAACTCTGTCATCCCTATACCAAAGCCTCCTATTGCTAATGCCAATAATGCTTTCTTATTTGTTATTCCTGCCATTTGGTTTTATTAAAACAATTATTAATTTATTACAAAAATACCGCGTATTTAATGATTTTTCCTATACTCTATTATCTAGTATATGTAAAAAAATATCATTAATTAATATTGCTGTCCGATAAAAGTTAACGGAATTTATTGGACTCCACTTATATCAAGGTTTAAATGAGGTTTTCAAAATAGATTCTACGCTATTAATAAAAATGAATAAAAAGAGGATTTTTAGCAATACCGCCCCTCTAAACAACTTATTTTTTGATAGTTAAGATTTAGTCTTTTTCTTATAGCGAAGCGGACTTATATTTTTACTCGCACATTAATGATTAATTAACTATTATTTTTGACAACAATTTATTTAGTTCGATATTTAAGTATAACCTAACATTATTTTTTATTAGGAATCAACTTTACAATTCCTTTCCCTTCTATTCCTACGTACAAAAAACCATCGGGTCCTTGTTTTATATTTCTTACCCTTCCTTCTCCTTCTACTATTTTTTCTCTTTTTTCTACATTAGTACCTTCTAAAACCATTCGCTCTAAATAACCAAACTTTAAAGACCCTACCATTAAATTACCTTTCCATTCAGGATAAACATCCGAAGTTACAAAAGCCATTCCGCTAGGCGCAATTGAAGGCACCCAATAATAGATAGGCTGCTCCATCCCTTCTTTTTCGGTTATGTCTGTAAAAGAAGTCCCGTTATAATTTTCCCCATAACTAATTACTGGCCAACCATAATTTGCTCCTTTTTTAATAATATTAATCTCGTCTCCACCCTGAGGACCATGCTCATGAACCCAAATTTTTCCAGTTTGGTAATGTTTTAACATCCCTTGAGGGTTTCTATGTCCGTAACTATAAATTGCCTGTTTTGCTCCAGACTGCTCTGCAAAAGGATTACTATCTGGAATACTACCATCGTCATGTAAACGATAAATTTTCCCTCCATCTCTAGTAATATCTTGAGGATTTACATCTCTTTCCCCTCTTTCTCCTATTGAAAAATAAAGATATCCGTCATTATCAAAAGCTATTCTAGAACCGAAATGTTGTCCTTTTGTTGTGTTAGGCTCTGCCTTATAAAGAACTTCGGTGCTTACTAACGAATTTCCTTCTAATTTCCCTCTCGCAATAGCTGTATTCCCTCCATCTTCTTCGCCTTCATTAGAAGCATATGTTATATATATCCACCCGTTATTTTGGTAATCGGGATGAAGTTCTATATCTAAGAGTCCACCTTGTCCTCTATCATAGACAGTTAAGTTATGTGCTATTTCTGTTTTCTGACCATTTTTAAACTGAAATAATTTACCAGACTTTTCTGTTATTAGCATACTTCCATCAGGTAAAAAAACCATTCCCCATGGAATATTAATCCCATCAACAACAGTTTCCAAGGTATAATTAATGGTTTCGGGAGTTGAAATTGTTTTGTCCTCCTGAGCACAAGAAAATTGAATTAAGATCAACATTAATAAATATATTTTCGCCTTCATAGTTATTTTTTTTTGATAATATAATTAAAAAAAATAACTCACAACTAATTGCCTATCAAATAGTAATATTTATCAACACTATTTTGAATTAAAAAATTTTAGTTTTATAATGATATTTTAAAAAAATAATCATACTTTTGTGCCCGCTTTAAACAAGACATACTAACGTTTAGTATTTATCTTTTAAAAGCAGAACTTTACTCAAAAGTTTTCGGGGTGTAGCGTAGCCCGGTTATCGCGCCGCGTTTGGGACGCGGAGGTCGCAGGTTCGAATCCTGCCACCCCGACAATTACGGTGTCAATAGACACTAAAATATAGCTAATCTTATGAAAATCAATGATTTTCATTTTTCTTGAAATCATAAGATTGGCTTTAATATCAATTCAAAGGTTACCTATTCGGTTACCTAAATTGTTACCAGAATTTTCACTACATTGGTAATTCAATAGACTTGACTTTCGCAGCGATTTGACTTTCGTAAACAAATCGATTATTAACTTAAAGCGAGAGTTTATGCAGACTTCCAAGACTTTTACCATTCATTTTTGGCTGAGTATGGCCAAAGCAAAAGATGATTTTGCACCTATTTATGCCCGTATTACGGTCGATGGAAAACGTGCCGAAATCAGTTTAAAACGATCTACATCGGTTACCTATTGGGATACCCGTTCCAAGAGGTCAACGCTAAGGACTTCCGATGGAAAGTCATTAAACGTTTACCTTGACCAGGTGTACTCTGATTTATTGGAATGCCACAAACAGCTTCTGGGCGAAACCAAATACGTTACCGCCCAGGCCATCAAAGCCCGATATCTTGGGGAAGATGAACAGCACAAAACGCTGCTTCAACTGGTTTTCTATCACAATAAGAATATGGTTTCGGTACTCAAACCCGGCACCTTGAAAAATTACTTCACTACGGAACGCTATATCAAACGGTATCTGAAGCACAAACTAAAGACCAATGACGTTTTCCTGAAACAACTGTCCTATAAATTCATCATTGATTTTGAACAGTTCCTACGTAACGGAAAATCCATAAACCGTTCACAGCCCCTAAAGAACAATGGGGTTATGAAACACTTGGAACGCTTGAAAAAGATGATGAACCTTGCCCTTCGGTTGGAATGGATCGAAAAAGACCCTTTTGTAAGGTTCTCGCTGAAGTTCACAAAACACCAACGGGCATTTCTGTCCCAGTCGGAACTTGAAGTTTTGGAATCTGGTCAGCTTTCAAAAGTGATGCACCAGAAAACGAGGGATGTATTTGTTTTTGCCTGTTATACGGGACTGTCCTATATCGATGTAAAATTACTTTGCGATGACCATATTGTACGAGGCATCGATGGAGATTACTGGATATTTACAAAAAGGGAAAAGAACGATGAAGCCG
Source organism: Galbibacter sp. L-19 (assembly GCF_056857615.1). Taxonomy (NCBI): domain Bacteria; kingdom Pseudomonadati; phylum Bacteroidota; class Flavobacteriia; order Flavobacteriales; family Flavobacteriaceae; genus Galbibacter; species Galbibacter sp. L-19. The sequence goes on along the minus strand of NZ_JBSXNL010000057.1, from coordinate 60,954 downwards.
TAAAAATACCACTGTTGGATAAAGCCCTTGACATACTGAAAAAATATGACCAAGATCCTAAAAGCAAGCAAGAAAAGCTGCTTCCGGTATTTTCCAATCAGAAAATCAACAAATATTTGAAGGAAATAGCGATAATTCTAAAAATCAATAAAAAGCTTACGTTCCACGCGGCCAGACATACGTTTGCCACTACAGTTACGCTTTCAAATGGCGTACCCATTGAGACCGTTTCAAAATTGCTAGGTCATACCAAGCTTTCCACAACGCAAATCTATGCCCGGGTTATCGAGCAAAAGGTATCATCGGATATGCGTTCGTTACGCACTAAATTAAACACCAAGGACACGGCCGAAACAAGGGTGCATTATCAATAATTCGGTTTGGAAAACAGCTTTTAGGTTCTAATCCAGTCGGCACTCTTATTTTTTCTCGTCAAATCCTTTGCAGATTTTGGTTTTTTATTGAGCCATAAATTTCTGCGTTAAGTCATTTTTTGTTTCGGTCAGCTGAGGCAACCAAAACCAAACCGTGGGCAAATGTAGCCACATCCCACCGCTTGGTCAAGGCCAGGCCCTTCGGGATGCCGAACATTTTTCTGCGAAAAATAACCGCTCATACCTTGCCCCTTCCTACCTGTGGCTGTTAATGCCCTGTTTTGGTATTGCTCGTTGCCTTACAAGCTACCAAAACGATTTAAAATAATGTTTAATTTAAAAATTTTAATTATGGCAACAACAGTAAAACAAAACGGAACTGCAAAAAAGGAAAATGCATCCGTTAAAAAAGAAGTACAGAAAAAACTGACCGATGAAGCTATCGGAAAAACCGCTTCTACAGAAAAAGCGGTAGCATCCAAAAAAGCTACCATCAGTTTGGATGATCGAATCCAAAATTTTGAAAAACTGAGAGGATTGGCCACCCAACGGGAACGGTTATCCCAAACCTTGAACGAGTTGACGAAATTCAACTACAACCAAGGGGATTCAGCTTCATTTTATATCCGGGATTCCCACAATTTGGAGTTTAAAACGACCAATACGAACCTTATCAAATTGGTCACAACACACTTACAGTCCACTTTGGAGGAACGAAAATCCGAGATTGAGGAACAAATTGTAGAGTTTGAACTCTAAGGTAACTTTAAATCTTTTAAACAGGAAGCCTACTCGCAAGAGTAGGTTTTCTTTTTTCCTTAAAAAAGGGAGGTAAAGTATTCAATCAATATGTGCGCAAAGGTAAACTCGTAAAATACTCCCATCAAAAGACTACGGCATAACCGGGCTCGTTCCTCACTCCTTTTATTCCGTTTCCTTTTGAGCCGAGATTTTATCTTCCGTTTGGCTCTAGCTTAATATTAATTGTTTAACTAAAATCAAATGTTATGTATTTATCAAATTTACAGCAGGATGAAATCTTCGTTCCATCAGAAATGAAATCCTTGAAAAGTCTGACCCAGATGGAATCCCGAAGGGGGCTTGAAAATGTCATTGTATCAAATGGCAAGATTGTCAACGTGGTATCGAACAGCTATGGCCACGTACCGAACGAATTGTACTTCAAAAAAGCCGAGGAAATGTTGACCGGTGCCGGACTGAATTATCAGAAGCGCACGATCAATAGGGATGACCGGTCTTTCATAACCGACTTTATCATCGATGACAACAGCCAATTCTCGGTCAAGAATGAAAAAGACCTGATACTGCCAATGCTACGGTTCAAAAACTCCTATGATGGTAGCGAAAAAACGTCTGGGCATTTTGGATTTTAACGTCAGGTATGCTCCAATGGACTGCACGTTTCACAATCAGAAATTGAGTTTTCAATCAAGCACAGTAAGAACAATACCGACCTGATAATGCCACGGTTGAGCAATCTGTTCGATAAGTTCTTGGACAATGAGTTTTACACCATTACCAAGAAATTCGACAGGATGAGGGAATTTAAGATCATCGACACCAAAGAATTTGTGGAGGATATCTTGCACAGAACTAAATTGTTTCGGTATGAATGTAGTGACAAGAACAATGATCCTTCAAAGAAATCCCGGGAAGTCCTTGAAATTCTGGATAATGAAGCCCTACTACTCAATGAACAACCCAATTTATGGATAGGCTATAATGCCTTTAACCAAATGCTTCACAATAAATTGAAGAAAAGCTTTTCACAACAGGAACGCTTGGACAAAAAACTGTTCAATGCTGTCTATGAAATGGCTTGATGTCATTAAAGGTTCATCCGGTACCTTAAACTGGATTTTTTCTATTTTCAGCAAAAGAAATTAATTGAAAAGTTGGCTTTGCAATCCCACTCAGCCCATTTCCCTGCATTTCGCAGAAAAAGCTCCATTCCGGGAAAAGCGCTTCATTACAAAGATCTTAGACACAACTCCAAAGCTTCCGATTCCCATTGCGCTAATCCTGCTGAAATACGCAGGAACGCTCCATTCCCATCTACACCTTTGAAGTTAAGTCCGCTTGAAATCCTACTTTAAGAGGATAATCCGTTTTTATAATCCGGTCAGCACATTGCCGCTCCATTTCGCGAAAAGCTGCATTCCGGGCAAAGAGCTTTCCTGCAAAGGTCTTGGACACAACTCTAAAGATTCCGATTTCCATTACGTTAACCCTGCCTGAAAAACGGCAGGAACACTTCATTCCCAATCTACATCTTTAAAGCTAAGTCCGCCTGATAGGAATTCCATTTTATCATTTAGTCCCGCTTCCTATGTTTTTGTACTTCACAAAAGGCATTTAGACCTACTCCCGAACCGCCGCTGTCCCAACCGTTTTTTTGTAAGCAAAATACCAACATTTGGAAGTTAAACGGACTGCATAACCGGTCGTACCTCCCTTTTATAAGTCCTTATTAATTCCAAATATTGAAAATGTATCAGCAACAAAAAAAGGTAACAGCGGACGGCTCTATGGGAAGTAAATCTAAATCGAATATTATGAAATCTTACAAAAACATCAAAAAGGAAGCGGGACTAAAAAAACAAAAAAAGGAAAACGCTCTGGATATAATAAGTAAATCACTTCAAAAAAATATAAACCCAAACTATCCGAAGGGTTCGGGTAGCATTTTAATTAATCTTTAATTCTTTTATTATGAGTACTTTAAAAAATCACGTACAGTTAATCGGAAATGTTGGCCAAGAGCCACAAATCACGAACCTTGAAAGCGGTAAAAAGGTAGCCCGTCTTTCACTCGCCACAAATGAGTATTACAAAAACAGCGAGGGCGAAAAAGTCCAAAATACCGAATGGCACACGATTGTAGCCTGGGGCAAAACTGCCGAAATCATCGAGAAATATGCCGGAAAGGGCAAAGAAATCGGGGTAACGGGAAAACTGAAATCCCGAAGCTACGAGGACAAGGACGGTATCAAAAGGTATGTTACCGAAGTGGAAGCCAATGAAATCCTTTTGTTGGGAACTAAGAACGGCAATAATTCAGCCGATTAATCTAAAAATTAAAGAGGGCGTTTCCGTCTAAAGTTGCGCCCTCTTTTTTCATTATTAACTCCTTAAATAGAAATCACAATGAAAGCACAAGTTAACGAAATCAAAGAGGGATTGCAACATTTTCACGGTTCAGAAACCATTTTTCAAATCCCACTATTAAGAACCCGGTACACCAACGGAATGAAATATTTGGCGGAAGCTGCGGAATGTTTTTGGCTGATTACAGATACCTCCGCATTTGCTAAAACCTTGATGGATAAAAGCTATTTTGTAACCATCGACTTTAAAAGGCTATCTAATTAAAAACAGGATCATTCTGGGTACGAAGCCGAGATAATTTATAGCGATGGAAACGGGAATATTTTTGAGACCCACCGATATAATGTAACGGATTTTCCATTGGATGAACTACGGTTATTTTTTGTGGATAATACGTTGATGCTGCCGAGCGAATATTAACCCTTTCAAAAACCTAAAAATTATGATTTATCTAAATTTTTCAGACCTGAACGGGGAAGCCCAAGAACGGCTTTTGGAAAGTTCAAAAAACGACGTTGAGCAAAAATTTGGCGATGACATTCGGAACTATTCAAAAGAACATCACACCAATTTTGATGTGATGATCGAGGAAGAAGCACTACGGAATTTATACAGTTACACCTATGTGTTTAATATCTGAAATTGTTCAAATATTAACGGAAAGACCTTTGAATTTTTCAGAGGTCTTTTTTACTTAAACACATTCAATTAAATAAAAAATTGTTATCTTTATTTCGCTGAAATACAGCATTCAATTCTACGTAGGGTCATCCATTTTTTGACTTTCGCCGATAGCCCTGCCCATCGAAAAATCACATAACAGGAAATTATTTCCCTAGAACTGGCAATTGTCTTTTGACCAAATTGTACGGAATTTTCGTTCGCCTGTGGCGAACGAAAAGGAGTAGCAAGAGGGTAACACGCGATGCGATGTTTGGCACTCCTTTTCGTTTTCAAATAACTGATATTCAGTAACTTGAAAAAATATAAAATTCCCGACCTTCTACAATTTGCGACAAATACGCTGCAAACGCCCATTTTTAGGGAAGGATTTGCGACAAATCGGCGAATTATGGACTCATTTATCGGCATCAGGTTTAAAAAGGAAACGGCAAAACGTTTTCAGGAATTTTCAAGAACACACTTCAAATCACACACCGAAGCATTAGAAACAATGCTTGACTTTTTCTTCTACAACGAAATTTCCCCAAAAGAAAAACTAGGACCTACGGGAAGGACAATCGAAGCTTCAATCAAGAAGCGAATCAATGCGGTGATTGCCATTATGAGGGATATGGAAAAGAGCCAGACCAAACCCACTGTAGCAATGTTGGAATCCCTATTTCAAACCGAAGAACCCAAAAAGAAACCGTTAATTTTGGAAAAGAAAATCATTGAAGAAAAGAATGAAGTACGCTTTCGAGAAAAGCTAAACGGGAACAACAATCTGTAAATTTTTGAGCTATGTACATTACCATCACACCTCAAAAATTAGGGAACAATTACTCGCAAAGTTCAGCGGATTTTGTGGGCTACCTGGAGAAGGAAAATCAGGATCTGGAGCAGGGATCTATGGAACATTTTTTCAATCAATATGATGATGAAATATCAGCGGATGAAGTTGTAAAGGAAATTGATGGAAATGGTTCCAAACTCAAAAAGACGGAACCAAAATTCTATTCGATTACGGTCAGCCCTTCCAAATATGAACTGAACCGGTTACAGAACAATAGCGAGGATCTAAAAAGATACACCCGTGAACTGATGAAGAACTATGTGGCATCCTTCAATAGGGAAATCAACGGAAGACCGATTAGCATCGATGATATAAAATATTACGCAAAAATAGAACACCAACGAACTTTTAAGGGAACGGATTGGCAGATTAGGGAAAACCAGCCATATGCAACGAAAATCCTTCAGCTCAAAACAAAAATCAGAAACATTAAGGAGGGGCGATCTGAAGGCAATATTAAATTATTGCAGAGTGGAATTGATCGATTGGAAAAGGAAGCTTCGCACCAACAGGATGGAAAGCGAATTGTCCAGGGGATGCCAAAGGCAGGAAATCAAAGTCATATCCATATCATTGTAAGCAGAAAGGATGCCTCCAATACCTTTAGCCTTTCACCAGGGAGCAAGCATAAGGCATCGGAAGTCGAGATGCACGGTAAGAATGTAAAACGGGGCTTTCACCGTGATCAGTTTTTTGACCAGGCAGAAAAGACCTTTGACAGGACTTTTGTCTATCAAAGAAACTTTGCAGAGACCTATAAGGCTCGGAAGGATTTTATCAAAAACCCTAAAATCTATTTTGCATCGCTGATGAAATTGCCCATCAATGAAAGGGCAATCGCCTTTAAAATGATGAAGGAAAGTGATGTTCCAATGCTACCAAATATTCCGGTTACCCAGGCACAACTGGCAATGAAAGTATTTAATCGGTTGAGGCGTGGTGTGGACATCGCTATAAAATCAAGTTCAATAGGTATCTAAGGAAAAACAATAATGCAACTAGCCAATCCACTACATATACTATTAATTATCGTTTTGACAGCTTCAGTATTTTATGGACTGTATCGGATCTCAAAATATGCCTTTTTCTTAAATACTGTGCTGCTTTTGGGATTAATAGCCTATCTGTATTATCCGCATAATATGATAAAAGCACTACTTTATTTAGGTTGTCCTCTATTGTTGGTCAATACGGTATTTTACGTTTTTCTGCATAAACCGGATTTAAAGCAAAATACCTCTCAAAAATATCGTGTAACTTTTAAAACAGATAAGAAAAGTTTTAAAATTGAAAATATCAAACGTGGAGCTTCGATTATTGGATCTGCCGGAAGTGGTAAAACTGAAAGCGTGGTTTACGGATTTTTAAAACATTTCCAAGAACATAGCTTCTGTGGGGTTATTCACGACTATAAGGATTTTGAACTTACCGAAATGGCGTATCCGCTTTTTAAAAATTGGGATATTCCTTTTCGTATAATCTCCTTTGACAAAATTATTCATAGGGTAAACCCCATTGCACCCCGGTATCTTGAAAACGAAGAAAGTGTAAATGAGATTTCCCGGGTACTTATTGAAAATCTTCTGGAACAGCGGGAAATGGGAACCACGGGTACCTCTAAATTTTTTAACGATGCAGCTGAAGGTTTGATAGGCGGATTGATTTGGAAACTGAAAACATCCTATCCACAATTCTGCACCTTACCCCATCTAATCGCCATCTATCAATATTTGGACACGGATAGTCTCATAAAGTTTTTAGAGACCAATACCACCTCCAGAGCTATGGCAGATGCCTTTATTAGCGGCAAAGATTCCGAACGACAGACCGCGGGTGTAAAAAGTACCCTGGCCAATGCTCTGAAACGCATAAGTACTCAAAATATTTTTATGGCTCTTTCCGCAGATGAAGTGCCATTAAATATTAATAATCCGGAAAATCCTGCTGTGGTATCAGTAGTGAACAATCCTAAATTTGAGACCTCTTATTCGCCAGTTATAGCCACAATAATTCATACCATCGTTAAACAAATGAGTGTGCGCAATTGTATGCCTTCTTTCTTGTTGATGGAAGAAGCACCAACAATTCGATTATTAAATATGCACCGCATTCCGGCTACTTTAAGAAGTTATGATATTGCTACAGTTTACGTAATGCAGGACAAGATCCAGAATGATATGATGTATGGTGATAAGGCGAGTAAAGCAATTCTGAGTAATCTTTCTTATCAATTCTTCGGAAAAGTCAATGATCCGGACACCGCTAAGTATTATGAACGCTTTTTCGAGATCGTTAAAAAGGAAACTACCAGCATCAACCGTGGTTATAGTCTTGATTTTGATACACGCATTACTACCGGGGAACGGGAAACACCCAAAATACGGGCAGATGTGTTTTTCCGCTTAAAGCAGGGGGAGTTTATTACTTATGCTGATGGGGAGGATAAAAAGGTGCAGTTCAAATTGCAGAAAATTCAAAGACAGGTTCCTCAGGAGGAAAAGCAATTTTCCAAGGCTGACTTAGAAGCTAATTTTGAAAGAGTTTATCAGGAAGTGAGATCAATTTTTAATTAAATTATAGTTTAACAAATCAGAATATTATATTTGTACAAATGGCAAGAGCAGATTTATTATTAAAATTAGTTAAAGCCGGAACTAACGGAGACAATACCCTTTTTAGAAAGGTTGTTGAATCTATTATTGCCGAAGAAAAGAGTAAACAACATCATATTGTAGCTCAACAACTATTAGATGCACTTTCCAAAGCCTCGAAGCCTCAATCCAACCAACCTATACATAATCGTTTACTGGAAGATGGATTAGACAGTTTTTTATATCGCATTTACCCTCAAAAGACTTTGGATGATGTGATTTTAAATTACGAAAATCAAGCCGTCATTCAAGACCTTATCCAGGAACACCATCGCAGTGACTTATTGAGATCCTATAATTTAGAACCTAGAAATCGTATTCTATTGGCAGGTCCTCCTGGAAATGGAAAGACTTCTCTCGCAGAAGTCATAGCTCAATCTTTAATGATTCCATTTTACGTTGTGAGATATGATGGTATTATTGGTAGTTACCTAGGAGAAACCGCTACTCGGCTTAAAACAACTTTTGATTTTATTAGAACGCAAGAATGTATTTTATTTTTTGATGAATTTGACACTATAGGAAAGGAACGTGGGGACATTCACGAAACGGGTGAGATTAAAAGAGTTGTAAGTTCATTACTTCTTCAGATTGATCGCTTGCCGAGCTATGTCGTAGTTGTCGCAGCAACTAATCACGCCGAACTTCTGGATAGGGCTGTATGGAGAAGGTTCCAAGTAAGATTGGAGTTAAAAGCTCCGGATAAGTCAATGATAAAGATTTGGCTCAAAAACTTTGAACAGCGTGTTAAATACGATTTGCAATATCCTATTGATAAAATAGCAAATAAGCTCGAAGGTCTTAATTTTGCTGAGATTGAAGAGTTTATCCTCGATGTTGAACGTAAATATATATTGTCGCTCCCTGACGTAAACGTAAAAAGGTTAGTGGATGAATGCCTTGTTCAAATGGAGCATAAATATTCTTTAGGGAATGGTTAAAAAACCAATTCTTTTGTTCCCATTCCCTATAAGTGCGGAAAAATCTAAAAAACAAGGTTTTCCTGGTAAAATGTTCATCCCAACCAAAACTCAACAAATTCAAAGAAATGAACTAAAGATAACGGAATTAGATCGTGTACTTTCTAATAGGTCAGCCTCACTACAAAAGGAAGTAGGGAATATTATCCCTGAAATGATCTTAGTGTTAGAAACTGCCGGAGAAATAAAAGATTTTTTTAAAGCTGTGAAAATGACTCTAGGAATGGAGTTTTTAGCTGAATATGAGACTGAGTTCGAGGCAGAAGATGATTTCTATAACATAGATAAAAACGGTAATAGATCTGAAGAAAATGTTGATGCCAGATTTTACCTCACTATGACCAACCAAAGGGCACTTAAAGAACTTCAGAAATATTGGCGAGAATATAAGAAAGATAAAGAAAAACAAAATTTTAAGCGAGGGACTGCAAAATTCAGATCGCTTTTTGAACAATTAAAGGATATTAGACCCTATAATGTTAGTGATAGGGTACGTGATACAGGTATTGAAAAATATATTCAGGAAAGAAAATTGTACGATTTTGATTTCGTAAGATTTGAAATAGAATTGGCCTTTAAAGATAGTGACCAAGCCAATCGAATAGCCTATGAAGAAGTAATCCGTTTCCTGAATTTACATAACGGAGAAGAAGTGAAAGGTTCAAGGACTATAATCTCCGAGATATCATATCACGCTTTTATTGCAAGGGCTCCAATTCAAGTATTTGATGATCTTACGGAGAATACGAATATTTCCTTTTTAAAATCGCAACAAGTTTTGTTTTTTCGTCCTGTAGGACAGATGGTTTTTGAAACTCCTGAAGATATTGAGCAATTAAAAAAGTTGCCCAATGTTGAAGAAAATGATGAACAACCCACAGATGGCCATCCAGTCATTGCACTTTTTGATGGTCTTCCCTTAGCAAATCATTCTCTATTAGAAAATAGATTACAAATTGATGATCCTGATGGTTTCTCCAGTAATTATACGGGTAATCAAAGATTTCACGGTACCGCAATGGCTTCTCTTATTATTCACGGGGATTTAGATAATGAGAAAAAATCGATATTAAAAAGACCCTTATATGTCCGCCCTATAATGAAATTGGACACACAACTTTATCAAGGAGAATGTCTTCCAGATGACGTTTTACCAATAGATTTAGTACATAGGGCTGTTCTAAGGATGAAAGTGGGAGATGCGGACAATCCTCCAGTAGCCCCTGAGGTAAAGATCATTAATTTTTCTATTGGAGACGCTTTTAGACCTTTCTTAAACAATATGAGCTCTTGGCAAAATTACTGGATTGGCTTTCTTATCAATACGATATCTTATTTGTAATTAGTGCTGGAAATTTTAGTGACGATATCGCTTTGGAAATCCCAGATGATGAATTTGATAATCTCTCTGATGATGAAGTACAAAAATTAGCTTTAGAGGAAATAGTTAGGACAAATTTTAATAGAAAGATTTTGGCACCAGCTGAATCAATAAATTCTATTACAGTTGGTGCGGCACATTTTGATTTCTCAAAGCCTAATAATTTATACCAAAGGAAAAATCTGATTAAGTCATCCTCCTTATTATCTCCAATAAGCCGGATTGGTTTTGGTTTCCGAAGGAGCATAAAGCCAGAAATTATAACGTCAGGTGGGCGGAAGTTATTTCGAAAATCTCCAATTCAAAATTTACCAGGGAAAACGCTTCTTAAATTAGAATCAAGCCCATTTAATGTAAATCCTCCCGGAAACAGATCTGCATTTCCAGGTATTTTAGGACAAATAAATAAGTCTGGGTATTTGTGTGGTACTTCAAATGCAGCAGCTTTGACATCTCGTCTTGCTGCCCAACTTTATGATGTTTTAATTTCTATAAATAATTCTGGAGATAAATCTATACCATCAGATTTTCTTACTGTAATTATTAAAAGTTTATTGGTACATAGTGCTAGTTGGAGTAAAAGTTCAGATTTTTTATTGCAACTAATTAAGGATTTACCAGGCTCAGCTGCAAATACTTCAAAAAAAAACGTATTGCCTTATCTAGGGTATGGGGGTATAGATCCAGAACGCATTTTATATTGCACTGAGAAACGAGTAACCATTATCGGATACGGAAAGCTTTACGATGGCCAAGCCCATTTATATAGATTTCCATTGCCGCCATCACTTACTAAGGGAAGGATTGATAAAAAACTAACAATAACTTTAGCTTACAATAGTCCTCTAAATTTTAAAACAAGACAATATCGTAAAGCACAATTATTTTTTGATAATCTTAAGCATAATAATCATCTCGAATTAGATAGATCATATTATGATTTCCGAACCACACAATTAGGAACTGTGCAACACGATATTCTTATTGGGGACAAGGCTGACGTCTTTGTTGATGGAGATTTTTTAGAAATAAAAGTGAATTGCAGAGAAGACGCATCTGAGCTTGGAAAACTGTCAATTAAATATGGATTGTCTGTTACTTTAGAAGTCAAGGAAAATAATGACATAAAAATTTATGAAGAAATTAGGCAACGAGTTCAAACACGAATTAGGCCTACTCTATAAATTCAAAATTTATTTTTCAAAAAGGTCCTTTCTCTCTTGGTCCTTTGCTGGTAACTTTCCATTGACCATTTTCTTTAGCCAGTTTAAAAATTCCTGTTTTCCCATCGTAGGTGGTGCTGTATTTTACCCAGGCAAGTTTGCCATCAACAGCTTCATCTAAAATTTCTACCTCGATGTCTTTATCAGAATCTGGCATCATATTCTGTACGGTAATCAGACTGGCATATCCTTCTGAAGTGGTATGTTTTTTCAAGGCTGATTCATCTTTTGAGAAAAAGCTTTCTGCAACAACTTTGGCAGTTTCAGAAGGAGATTTTGTTGTGCTTTCTAAACAAGAAAGGAACAACAGTACGAGCGAACAAATGACTATTCTTTTCATAACATTACTAATTTGGGTTATTAATATATCTATGTGATATTTTTAGTTCTGTATTGCGTTCGCCATCCTTTTCATTCAATTCCAAAATTACTCGACGGTCATCGGACAATGAAAACTTGGGCATCACATAAACAAAGCGAGCCGTTTCATTTTCCTTAATCTTAGACGGCAGATTATGTTTGTATATCGGTTCTTGATAGAGCCGCTGCAACGATTTTCTTTTTCCTTTTTGACGAGTATCGATGGAAAGGTTTAAGAAATTCAAATCGTAATCCAACGTAGAATTATTTTCAATTTCGATAACAAAATAGAGTTCATCTTTATCAAAAACAATATTCTCTACGGTCAAGATAATACCTTCGTTTCGCTTCTTGATTCGCCCTATTCGCTGTTTTCTTTCAAGAAGGTACGAGCAGAATTTTTGGAAATAATAGGTGCTGTTATCTACAAGTTCTTCAGAAGATTCAACAAGGACTGAATCAGTTAAAATCGGTTTTTCATTACCGATACTATTTGATAGCGGAATGAAATAATTGAGCTTAGATATCTTCTTTTTATATCTTACAATATACGAAAAAATCGAACCATTTCTATTGATTACCAGCAAATTACTTTCCTTCCCAGGCTTTGCTTGAAGTAGCCCAAAATACTGTTCATTTTCACGGTTGTAGGTAAAAACAAAATTGTCCGAACCGGTTATGCCTTGTCGTATGGGTTCTGGGAAGAATAGCGCAACATTTTTGGTATCGTTAGCATAAATGGTGTCCAGAACTTTGGTTTTTAACGCTGTAGCTTGTGCCGAACAGAGTCGAGGTGTGAAGACGGAAATCAACACCAGTATTAAAATTGAGATGAATGTTTTCATAATTTGGGTTTTAGAATGAGTTTATAATTGTTCAGTACCGTAACTTTTACATTTCTGTTGCTACGTCTGAGCACCTTTGTTACGCCACCAACTTGCGGAACAGTTGGAATATTGATGTCGCTAATAATATCGTCCAGAACTTCGGTAGTGGCTTCTGCCCGAAAATTGTTTTGCACATAAATACCTTCACTACCATCTGACAAATCGAAGGCTTTGAGTTTAGTAGGATGGTGCTTTATGTTTTCAATTTCAATGAGTGCACGATTAGGCTGAAAGCTGATAAAACCAAAAACGGATGTGTTCTTTGGCATTAGCTTACCATTGATGGTAGCAGCTTTGGTCAGGCGCATCCGCAATCTGGTGTTAGCTTTTACTACTTGGTCGCCATCCACAACCACGTAGATAGCTTCATCTGTATTCCCGATGACTGAAATGGCGCTAGGTTTTGGCGAAGTAGCGAAGAACAATTGATGTTCCAAGCCCAATTCTTTCGCTTGAATTTTTTGTTCCCTTTTTACTTCAGCAGAATCGATTGTTGGTATCGCTTTGCGAATAGTTCTTTTCTGTCCCAAGTTTTGGTATCGTTTTTCTGAATACTGAATCTTGCCAGCTTCATAAATGCTATCTACGATACGTTCTTTTTCGCGTTCCGGTAAATCTGGGTCGTAAAATCCCAATGAATCAATCAGCTTTTCATCATAGATGCTGGGTGCATTGTTTTCACGCACTTTTTTCAGGTCGTTAATAGCATCCAGTTTGGAATCGTACTCTTTTTGGTCCTCTTCCAAATCTGGCACTAAGGTCTGCTTAAGGTTTTCAGTTTCACTTTCATCATCGCCCATTACCATTACAGAATAGGAAATCAGGAATATGAAAATCACGGCCAAAACCGCGGCAAATACTATCTTGTTTTTTTCTACTTTCATAAGAGTGAGTTTTTAAGTGCCGATTATCGGCTTTCAACTTTCATCTGATATTTTCTTTAAGGTGTTCTCGAAATAGTTTGTAATCAAAAGTCCGTGTGGGTTGTTCGGGAAGTTCCGATCAACCATCATTAAGTTGCCAGTTGAAACCAATTCATAGGTATCTTTTATTGAGCCTCTATTGATTTCAAAAATGGTGGTTGTTGTAAAACTATACGAGCCATTATTTTCAGATATTCGTGAATCGATGCTCAGTACTTTTTGAACCAAGGAATACTGAAGCAACCTGTTGTAAACACCATCCGCTTTTTTCTGGCGGTAGAGATTGTCCACAGAACTATTGCCCAACCACAATGCCTTTTCCAAATTGCGTTCGTAATTACTGGCATCGATGTTATAGAAGTAGGTGTGGAACAGATCCAAATGTGCTAAAGCTTCAACCCGAAAATTTTCCTTTTGGGTTACGAGCTTCAGCGGAATTATACTGCCATCGGTATTGATAGCAAAGGCACTATTAAGGGCTTTTTGATTGGTTTTGAATGCCATCCAAACTGAAAAGGTACTGGATAGCAAAGCACAGACGACAACTGCAAAAACGATAAGCCGATTCAGTTTTAGGACGTTATAAATATTCTGGTATGGTGTTTTCATATTTTCATTTTTAATCTGCCTTATGCAGTAAATAATCTGAGCGTGAATGACGTGGCGCGTCTATACAATTTGAATTTTAGGAAAACGATGAAGCCAACCGACCCTAACTGAACTACAGGTGCAAAAAAGCCCTGGCCAACGTCCGTTCCAAACAGGTTTGTCCAAAAGTTGGTATTTATCTCGGTATAAAGGGCATTGACAAAAACGTTGACCAGAAAGAAAGCAGGCACCAGCATATACACCGCTGCATACAGTTTGAAGAACGTATAAGCGAGCGAGCGGAATTTCTCAAATACTGCTAAGCTGATGACCAACGGGAAAAATGCTTGCATAATTCCGAGTAGAAAAAACCGTTCTGCCAAAAACAGTGGATAGATGAACAAATCCAATATCCATAGGAAAAGACTGATAATAAAGGTAAATATTTCGAAACCGTAGAGCGGTGTTACCAAGGCTTCATATAGAAGTGTCATAGCCGCTTGTGCCACCTCGATGATACTCACGTCCTCTTCAATTGGAATATCCTGCATTTGTAATGGCAATAAAGCCGGTGCAGTCCCTCGATATTGCCCTTCAATGGCCACTAAGATGCCATCAAAAAATCCCAATACCTGAGTTGAGAATATGACCAAGATGACAATGGTAAAATTCTTGACCAATTCACCAGGATTCAATCCCCAAGTGTAACCGTCCTTCTCTGCAACGCCTTCGTTATACTTTTAAGGATGTTGACCAAAAAGAACAGGACAGCGAGCGTTTTCATTCCCGCAATTGTGTATTGCGAAAAATTGCTAGCCTGTATGGTCTGGAAAACGGTATCGATATATTCTAGTCCGATTCCTAAGAGAATTGTGGCGGTCATTTTTAGTATTCGGTTTCTCGGTTATTGACTTTATCCTGCATTTTTCTAAAGGAAATAATGTCACGATAGCGTTTTGTTTTCGTTGTGATGCTGGAAACCATCTGTTTTGATTCCAGCTCTTTTGCTTTTAGAATTTCAGCACGCTCGGCATCACTCATTTTTAGGTAATCGCTGGACAGCACTTCATCGATAAAATCCACCGTGTTTAATGAGTTTTGAACTATGGCGTCGAAAGATTCCACAACCCTTGAAACTTCTTCTGGTTTGATATAAGGCGAGTTTAAAATATCCTGCAAATCATTTTGCATTACGTTGATAAGGCGCTGATTGTTCTGTCCAATTTCCTCAACAGCCCTAAGCTGTTGGACAACACTGGATACTTTTTCTACGGCCTCTTTTGCATCTTTTAGAAATTTCACAGACTTGATAAGTTGGCTCGTCTGCTTCGCAGATTCTACCAAAGATTTTACCAGACTGATAAAATTGGTGTTGTCATATACTGGCATTCCTTGGGCAGTAGCATTGCCTGACATAAAAAAAGTGAGGGCTACTGTCATTACTAAAATTTTGATTTTCGTCTTCATAATATTATGATTTAGATGTGAATTGCATTATTGCTTTTTCCATATCGTTATGCTCATTGTATAGCTTCATTATTTTCTCATTTTCTTGTCCATCGGTCAGGTAGGCGGCATAAACTTCCTTCGGAACTTCGAGCCGGAAGATGTTGCTCTCACGACCTATTTTGATAAACATTTCTGTGTATTTGCGTGGACCGGAAAGATTGTTCTTAATGGATTTTAACTGGTTGAGATCGTGGCTTGATAGATTGAGCCTTTTGACTAGTTCATCATAACCCTTTTCGTTGTTCAGGCTATAGATGACCTGTGTGTTTTCAAGAATACTTGCTGAAGTTGAATTATTTGGAAGTTGGTTGATGGATTGTAAAATAATTCCAATAGCACCATTTTGCTTACGTATGGCTTGGTAATAGAACTCGACGCTTTCCAGCACGTTTTCAAACTTTAGTTGTTTAGCGAACTCATCGAAGAGGATGATGCCTTTTTCAGCTCGGTTTTTCCAAATGGTTCTTTGGATGGCTGACTTAATAAGCTTGAGCATTACGGACAGGATTTCCTTATTGTCCTTTACTTCATCCAACTCAAAAACGATCAGACGTTTGTCTTCAATTTTATAGGTTTGGTCTTCGCTCACTTCAAACAGGAAACTATATAGACCATCGCCGACATATTCGGACATTACGTGCAAAAAGCTCGTGACATTGAAGTAGTCGGGATGGATTTTTAAGGTGCTCAGAAGGTCTTCCTGATTCCTTTCTATAAAGCTGTAAAAACCATCTAAAGAGTGATTTTCTGAAGTGCTATCGTAATAATGGCGAAGAATCTTTTTGACCGATACCGATTGCGCTTTTGTGACTTTTAAGTCTGAAGCAAAGAGTTCAAACAAGAAAACGGACAAGTCTTCCAAACGTTCAGGTGTGAGGTCATTAGTATCGCTTATATAAAATGGATTGATACCAAGGTTCTTTCCACTTTCGTACCTAAGCACGGTATATTTTTCAGGATAGAGTTTGGCAAATTTGGTATAGGATCCACCGAGGTCAATGATGACCAAGCGAACGCCACTTTCAAAATATTGACGCAGAATATTATTGGCCAAGAACGATTTTCCTTCACCTGTTGGTGCAAAAATGGCGAAGTTTCGTGCCTTTATTCTTTTCTTCTTTTCGTCCCAAACATCCTTTAAAACAGGAATGTTATGCTCACGGTCATTAAAGATAATTCCGGTGTTATCGCTTTTGTAATTGGTATTATTGATGAACAGGCAAAGCGCGTGTTTCAAATCAGTTACATACAAATCATTGTTTGAAAAATTGGAAGAGAAACAACAATAGCTATTTAGGATGTAATTTTTACGTTCCTCGCCTCTTGGATAATACGGTATGATATCCAATTCCTTAAATTCAGCCTTAATTTTTGAAGTTATCTTATCAAGCTCTTTGGCATCTTTTGACCAATAAACAATATTCAAATGACCACGAATAATTCGGGCATTATCATCAGCATTGATTTGGTCAAGGATGTACTGGATTTTACTGAGTACCACCTTATTCTGGGAACCGAAGTTTGAGCTTTTGTTCAGTTCTTCTACTTTCTTGTCGAGCAGCTTTCGCCACTTTTGTTTATCCTCCAGATATAGGATTTGATTAACGATATGGTTCTCGTTAAGCGTAAGCCCTAAGCCATCAATAAACCCTTGATGAAATACAAAATCGTCTGAAGTGAATTTCTCATTGGTCTTGCTGCTCTGTACACTTTCGCCAAAGCACAGTTCGCTATTGATGGCCAGGGCATCAAAATGGTTTTCGCCAATATTGACGCTTTTTTTATCTAGGATAATGTCTGTATCATAACCTTCATTAAATCCATTGAAGTAGTTACTTGTAAGCTTCTGTATTTCTTCCGCTTTAAGCGGAGAGAACGCCATTTTTCGGCTATTGTTTATAAAGGAAACAGAGTCGCTTACCGAGTTTACGAAACTCTTTATGTTATCATCCAGTTCCTGTACGATTCCCTTTGAAACTTTTCTGAAGGGATTGACATATTTTGGATTGTTGAGTGCTTTGTTTTTCGTCAGAATGAAGAACAAATAACAGCTGTGCTCGATGTGGCTACGACCTTTAAAATGCTCGTGGGTAGCCTTTTCCAGAAAAGTTGTGTTCGGAAGCTTTTCTGAAGCATATGATTTTTTGAGGTAGATATCCTGCTTGTGAACCACAGTGCCGACCGGTAAGGATTTCAAAGCCTGAAACCACGCACCGTGCATATCCTCAAAATCCTTTTCGGAAAGCGAATATATTTCAGGCAGGTTGCCTTTATAGCATAGGACAACGTTGCCATTATTGACAAATACGATATTGTCCTGAATATCTGCAATGGGTTGATATGCCGAAAGGTTAATCTTGTTCATAATTAAAACCGGAATTTCTTTTGTTACTAATGATTTTTGGAAAGGCCTTTGCCATTTGGAACAGTTGCGGATTGTGTGCTATCCTCGTCAGCGCCACATATAGGGAAGCGTTGAAGACCAACACACCTATAATCATCCCAAAGCTGAATGAGAAAATGATGATTAATAGCGAAGCCAAAATGGAAACCATCATCAAGGCAAACAGGGAAATGGGCAGCCCGAATATGACCGCCCGTTTCCTGATGTTCTTATATACCTCGAATTTTTTCATAGTGCTTGGATAATAAATCTCTCTGCGAGGTTTAGACCACAATTCCAATTAAGTAGGTAAAGATTCCTACGACCGCGCCGGCGATCAAAACAAAGACCAGAACACGAGTAATCCCTTTTTTGAGATCGGCATTTTCTCCAAAGAAGTGCCCTGCGTTAAAGAGGAAACCAACTAGAAAAATTACACCCAGGAGAATTGGAAAAATAACCCTAATGGTATTCGAAACATCATCAACGGAATCTTCTATCCCTCCGATTTGTGCAAAAAGCGATTTTGAGAGCAACGAAAGAAACATTGCCAAGTAGATTGATTTTTTCATAACGGAACGGTTTAAATTTTAGTTCATTTTCGTTATTGGAAATTTACATATATTTGAATGTAAATAACTGAAAATCAAATATTTGTGAATAAAATATTATTTGATTCTGTTTGAATTCCGTTGCTATTAATTGGCATCAAATCCTATGGATTTTTGAAGGGAAGTTGTTCATAACCCGAAAATTGAAAATGAAAAAAGTGCTCAAAAACGTCAGTTTTGTGATTTTGCTTCTAAAAATGTGCATCATTCTTGGGCAAGAACCGACTGCTCAAAAACGAATCGTGATTGACGTCGGACACGGTGGAAAAGATTCCGGTGCAATTAGCATAAATGGCATCCAAGAAAAGGATGTTGTTTTTTCCATTGCTAATGATATTTTAAGGTTGAATAATGATTTGGATAAACCTTTGGATATTTACTTGACCAGGTATAACGATACGTTAATTTCATTATCGGACAGAACTAAGCTGGCCAAAGCCTTGAATGCTAATTTGTTCGTGTCGTTACATTGCAATCATTCAGATAATCCGGATGCGAGAGGGATAGAACTTTATGTGGCTAACGCTATATCCAAATACTCGGATCATTCTACTTGGTTTGCTTTTCAACTGCAAGATGACCTAAATAAGAAGCTGAGTTTAGAGAGTAGAGGTGTGAAGTTTGCAAATTTTCA
Organism: Galbibacter sp. L-19; assembly: GCF_056857615.1. Taxonomy (NCBI): domain Bacteria; kingdom Pseudomonadati; phylum Bacteroidota; class Flavobacteriia; order Flavobacteriales; family Flavobacteriaceae; genus Galbibacter; species Galbibacter sp. L-19. The sequence continues at coordinate 41,805 of NZ_JBSXNL010000057.1, read as the reverse complement.
GGTGCTACGGGAAACAGTTGGTCTTTGCCCTTCTTTGCTGATGGAATTAGGCTTTTTGAGTAATAAAGATGAGAGCTTTTATATTTCAGACAGCAACAATATTGAACGCATAGCACTATCGATATTATTATCTATTCAAAAACTATTAAAATTATGAAAGATATTTTTTTAGAATTAACAAAGAGTTTGAAGGATATTATAGCCCAATTTATTTCAGAAGTGATTTTGTTATATAAATCCTTCAAAAAATAATCTACTTCCTCTTATCCCCAGCCCCCTCATCAAATGCAATCAGATTAAACAGTTCCCGCATCCGGCTACGAACACGGTTACCGTAACGTTCCTCCAATTCTTCTGCATTTAGGTTTGTTGTCGCGTGGGTCTTGATTTTGTGTTTGGTCTGAAGATAAAGTTCGTAACGCGATAGAAGAACTTCACCCATCACGTTCAGATCCTTACCGTAAAACCTCCCGGCAGGTTCTACCCCCAAGTCATCAAAACAGAAAAACTTAGTGTTTCCATAATCCTCGATGGTTTTAAAACCAAGATGGTTAAAACTGAATGCCACATTCCGGCAAGGGATCATTTCGTAAGGGCGTTGCAACGGCACTAAATGCCGTAAAAGTTTTAATAAACTGGTTTTCCCGCACCCTACTGGGCCCGAAAGTAAAATCCCTTTTTCAACATCGATATCAAATTTTTGGCAGTTTTCCTTGTCTTTGATGAAGTAGGAACAGAGTTTCAGCAGAATATCTTTGTCCTCATCGTAAATCTTGAATTTCTTCCCAAAAAGCAGTTTGCCTTTAGCATTCAGGTAAATCAGGATTTTCGGGAAATCGTAGAGCACGCATTTTCCGTCAAACTTGCCCAGCGAGTATTCCACGCCGCCTTCGGTTATTTTAGAGGGGTTGTCCATAATCCTTAGTTTTAGTGGTTCGCAAGTTGTCCTTGATTTGGGACGCTCCCGTTTTGTATGGTTTGTTTTCTTCGGTAAATAATTCGGTTCTATCCATCCAGTTGATGGCTACGGCACGCCAATCCCTAATTTCTTTTCCATCGCTCGTTTTCCAATCGTTCGCTTGGTAATGCTCCAAGAATTTTTTTCCTTCATCAGCAGAAAAACTTTTTTCAATAAAAAAATCTAAAACGGCCTGCCTGCCATTTGGTTGTTTATTAATGTTTACCTGTTTGGTATTGTTTATATTAGATACCAATGCTTGTCCACTCACGGGACGGTGAGGGTACACAGCTTGTCCGTTGGTGGGATGGTGCTGGTACACTACCGGTTCACGTATGGGATGGTACCGTTCCGCAAGTTGTTCCAATTCGGGATCGTACAGTCCCAAATCCGGTTCATCACTTGTCCCGATAATGGCCATCTTGATTTTGCTGCCTTTGTATGGATTATTGGACGGATAATAAAAAAGATATTTCCAAGAATCTAGATCGGTTACACACCGGTGATATGTAGATTTAGAACCTATTTTGGCCACCCGCATCAATTCGCGCCGGTTTACGTAAAATTCACTGGCAAAGCGGCTGCTGTTCCATTCCTGGAATAAAGCCATATATAGGCTGATATGCGTTGGGTTCAAGCGGTCATCAAAGAAGAATTTTTCAAAAGCCGCGTTGAGAAGCTTTATATAATTCATCGCCTAAGAATTTAATTCGTGCTGCACACGATTTGCGGTCATTACATTCTGGATTTCCTCGGCATCATAGTAAATGATACCGCCCACTTTCGTGTAGGGCAAGGTGCCATTGACGCGAAGGTTTTGAAGTGTACCCGGACTTACCTGAAGCAATTCCATCACTTCGGAAGATTTAAGGTATTTTTTGAGCTTTCCTTTAGACTGATTGGAAAGCAATTTTTTAATGTCATCGAGCAATTCCATTTTGAATTCCCGAAGATCGTCTGTGGTAATAATACTTGTTGGCATAATAGATTTTTTTAAAAGAAAGGGACTACCAAAATGCTTTAAGCTAGTTTTGATAGCCCCTCGCAGGATTTGACTTTCGTTCTACAAATTTGGGCCGGTTTATTGTATTTTATTCCCCATTACGACCGTAGTACGGTGAAAATTTAACATATTGAAATTTGATGGTTTTTGAGGTGTTTTGAGGGTTGTAAATTAGAAATAGTGAGCTAAATCACACTAAATTATATGCAGACGGTATTTAAAAACAAAAGACCATAGGTCAACCGTAGTACGGTCTTTAATTGACGATGTGATAAGAGAGTGTGGAAGTTGGGGAACGCTTATTATCCCTCGCTTTTATCCATTTCTTTGAGCAGGGAGGCAGCAAGTTGATCGAGGAATAGTGTGCGGCTATTTTTACGATTTTTGATGTCCTGAAAGGATTTGTAGATTTCTTTTGGCTCAAAGTTGAATATTTCCTGCAACATCTTGGAAAGTTTAACAATACTCAGCTTATTTTTATTAAATAGTCCAGCAGCGTAAAGCGCATAAACGAGTTCTACCCAATCGGTGTTCGAGAATGGCCAATCGATTTTTTCGGCAGGTTTTCTGTTCAAGTATTTTCCGTTCAAGCCACTTTTGATTTTAAGTTGCTTTTCATTCATATATCCTACCAATGAATCATACGCTTTGTACTTGCCCAACAACATATCCCTTGGGGTACAAAAATCTGGGTCTTGGAAGTAGAATTTTGAAGTGGTTATGTGATAGGTGTCCAGGTGATCGCGTGTGTAGTATTCCTTGTCAAAGTGGGTTGCCCCTGATTTGATATATTGCCCAAAATCAAGATTATATAAAAAGAAGCGGTTGAGCTTGGTTATCTTTTTCTTGATGAATTTTAGCTGTGCGGCTTTATCGGCTTTGGGAAATTGGATTTCAAAAGAATGAATTTCAGAGAAGTAGATGAGTTCTGCCAACGGTATCTGTTTGGTTTGTTTAAAGAAGTAAATTTCGTCATTTAAGGAGTCGAAATCATTGACCAGAATTTCACGCTTGAATATACTGAGCAGATTTCTACAAACTTTTATAGAACGATGTGCCCGTTCCAAAATCGGTAGATTTTCGAGGCTTATCTCGTTCAACTTGACGAGAAGTTCCTTTGTTAAAGTTTGTAAGTCCATTTGCAACCATAAATTTAATTCTGCCGTTAGTTTAACGGGTATTCTTAGGATAGGTCGCTTAGTTTGTAGTGGCATCTTTAGTTCGCGAATGTGTAGAAAGTGTACTTATAAAGTAGAAAGTTTTAATCACAGGGGAATCTAAAGAACCGTTATAAAAATAGACCTTTGTTCTATAAGGACAAGTATTTTAATCCGTAGATAAATACGGAACTCACCGTAATTTCCTACGAAAAACGTTGTTATCCCCTATTACTTGCTATTTTGATTTTTTGCGGTATCGATGTATGAATTGCCGTCTGTTTTTAACACCTGTTTTTTTATAAATATTGGATGCGTGTTTAGAAACTGTACTTTCTGCTATAAACAAGTCTTTAGCAATGCGCTTATAGCTCAGATTGCTTAAAATCGATAGCGTAATTTCGATTTCTCTTCTGGTCAAATCCTCGTAAATAATTTTCGTTTCGGGCAGACAGAGTGCCTGCTCTCTGCTCATTGCAAATACCTCGTACATTTTTGTTTTGTTTTCCAAGAAATACAAATACCTATCTATTTCAATTATTGTAATGGCGTAAAACGCTGCATTCATAATAGTAAAGGTTAACCATTGATAGTCCCCTATAACGGTTAATATTGGCAGCAAAGCGATGCTTCCAATACTAACCATAGACAACCGGATACGCCGTAAAATATAATCATTCGGGTTGCTCGGATTGGAAATTCTCTTATGGAAAATCCAAAGAAAAACAAAAGCCAAACAAGCGATGGGTACGGTAAAAAGTAATCTCGCAGAGTCCAAAGAATTGGTAAAAAAGTATGGAATCAAAAAAAACAGAACGAAACTTCCCGATGCAACAATTGCTAAATTTCTGATAGAGGAATTATATTTTAAGACCTCAATATCGTATTCTTTGTACAGATAATAAACGATATAAATGCACAAAGCAATGGCAACTCCATAGGTTATGATGTACTGAATAATAATAGGTCCTAGAAAATATTCAGTTGGTAAGAACCCACCGGTTAAATTGTATGCTATGAACAGAATGCCTAAGTACAGAAACCTTTTGTAACCACTAGAATCTTTTCTGGTCGAATAGTAGATTGTGCACAATACAATGACCGTATCTAATAGAAGATAGAAGAAAGTCGTCCAATGTATTGATGTTCCAAACATTTAATCTTTTCATAGCTGCTCAAATTTGTTGGTTTCTAAATTTTTAGTGACATTCTTCCAGTTGAATATTGTGCCGTTCATAGCTACATAAACATCTGGTATTAGAAATTGTACAGAGCATATTGCATAACCTAAATTGAATGGGGCATCTGTGCCATAGGATGAGCCTAAAACGAATGAGCCAACTAAGACTATCGTTTTGTTCAGGTTAAGTTTTCCGATATATTTTGCGGTATCTTCCATAGTGAAAGTACCGTGGGTTAATACTATTTTAGCTGTGTCCGAAGCCTTTATTTTCTTAACCAAAAGTTCCCGGTCTTCGTCTGTAATAAAACGGCTGTCCTTGTTAAGGACATTTTCAATCGAATAGGGAAATGAAACATTGGCAGACCTAAAAAAATGCTCTATTGAAATTATTTTTTCATGGGTATTATCTTCTTGTGGATCATGGTCCACCCCTTCAATTGTACCGCCAGTTGTGATTATATGTATCATAAAATAGGACTTGTTGTGACCTATAAATATAATGGTTAATTTTTGCGTTATTTAGGGTATGTATATGTCTAATGTTCCGTCTAGGGTTCTCAATTTCAGGAGGTTTTTCTAAATCTTCAACATAAAACATCTTCTTTAGTAAGTTTGAACCGATTTTTTTTAAAAATGGAGTTTTTAATAACTCGACCATTTATTCAAAGATTTCAATTTTCATGTGTATTCAATTTTTTGAATATTCAAAATAGATGTGGCCTTCAGGCTATAAATTGATTTACACACATCTTTTTTAGTTAGTTCATCCTCAGCTTGTTCCTGCTATTATTATAATAATATATTACCATCAAAAGGGTAAAAAGTATCATTTGTGCCATTAAAGTTTCGGTAGTTGGGTAAACGCCCAGCCAATCAATTTTTAGGTACACAGGAAAACCGGTAACTGAAAGCCAACCAGCTTCCTGAATTGCGTGAATACCTTTACCAATGAGAATGACCGCTAATAAGGTAATCACCCAAGCAGAATATCTAAAAAGTTGCCTTACCGGAATTCTTTTGGAATATTTCACAAAAATAACTGCAAGCAATGCTATCAGTCCAAAAGCAGCAATTACGCCCAAACCTATGGAAGACCCATCGCCAGTTTTGGTCTCTAAGTTAATGGCCTGTAAGAAAAGGATGGACTCAAAGGCTTCCCTAAATACCACCATAAAGGAAAATACAGCCAATCCGAACATTTTTTCTCCTCTTAGTTGTTTTCCTATCTTTTTTTCTATAAACTCCTTCCACTTTTTTGAATGGGAATGATTATGCAGCCAAAACCCAACAAATGCTAACACTATTACCGCTACTAAAGAAATCAACCCCTCCATAATCTCACGGTTCTTACCACTAATACCAATTATCCAATCTGATAGGAACCATCCTGCGATACCTGTTAAAATGGCCATAATCCACCCTCCGTGTACATATGGGAGTGCTTTTTTTGTACCAGAAGTTTTTATTAAAGCCAGGATCAGGGCAATGATAAGGAATGCTTCAAGCCCCTCGCGCAACATAATAGAAGCTGCCAAGAAAAAAGAAAGCCAATAGTTGAGCTTCGTATCCCTCATCAATTGGTCTGCACGGTCTATCATTGATAGCGCAGCACCGATTTCAGCTTGTACCGTGGAAATGCTTTTAGAGCTCTCTATAGCCTGTCTAACGGCCATCATTTGCTGCTCTAGTTGTGAGGTAAATTCTGGGTCGTTGGCTTTCAATCGTACTTCCAATGGTTCAATACCTTCGAGATACGCATTCAAGGCGTTTTGACGTGCCGATTTTTTATTGCCTTCCTTATAATCTAATAGAACAGCGTTCAGGTAATTTCTTGCAACAACAAGACTATTTTCGGTCGAGTTCTCGGGAAGAGAAAAAATTCTTAAAGCTTTCAATTTTTTATAAGTAACGGAATCTTTGTAGCCCAACTTTTGAATCAATTCTTTATCGGATAGAGTAGCCACATCTTTTAGGGAAACTTCATTCGAGACTTTATCAAATATTTGCTTTAGCTCAAGCGAATCCGCGGAAGAGGCATTAAATCTCAGGGATTTGATATAAAAGGAAAGGTCCCATACTTCTTTATCACTCAACATTCCGAAACTTTGCATTGCAGTTCCTTCTACACCAAGTTTGATAGTGTTATAAGCCTGAAAGGGGGAAACCTCACGCATAAGGGTATCGATCAAGAAATTGGTCGGTGCCGGGTTTAGGCCCATAGCTAGTTTGCCCTGTCCATTACCGCTTACTCCGTGACATTGAATGCAATTGTTCAGAAATAGTTTCTGTCCATTATCAATATTTGGCCAATTAGGTGGGCTAATTTCAAATTCTGTAAAGCTGATAATAGCCCACTTAACCTTTGAAGTGACCGTTTTTATTTGTTGATGGGAAACTTTGTTTAGTACATTTGTCCTCAAATCCATCAAATCCCTCTGTATCTGATCCGCCTGCGTTATGGAGAGCTCAAGATTTTGGCTTAGTGAGAGAATGGTTTCACTAAATTCTTTCATTTCAAGGTATTCACCTTTGTTAACTATGACACCATCTTTAACCGCTGCTGGATAATCTTTTGATAGATAGTCCAATAAATGTATAATGGTCTGAATATTAGAGTCGTCCTTGGCCGTGCCGGCATAGATGTTCGAGCTTAATAAGGCAATGAAGCTTATTAGAAAAATACTTATATAACGCCTGTGTTGTAACATAAAAAACTATTATAAAAATCACTAATATTATTTAGACTAAATAAAAACAAAGATACGCTTTAAAATAAACTTTACTGGAAGAAGTGGTTAATTAATCCATACGGAGTTACTCTATTAAGCAATTTTCAAATTTAACCATATACCAAATCTTTTATAAAGAAATGAAATAAGAGAAGGGCTGCGATAAAAATTCCAATTAGGGCCATAATTGCCCATAGCTTATCTCTTTTAGTTATTTTACTTTTAGACCTTTTCTCCCTTCTTCTTATTCTTCTGTTTAATGACATAATTTAATTTTGAGTAATCAAGACACTGTTCAACAAGCAATAAGGACAATCCCTGAACCTTAGAAAAATTCAATCTTTAAGAGGAAGGCGATGTCATTTATATAAATGAACTAGGTAAACATTATATTTTTCAACTCCCGACAGTATTAGATAAATTAAAAAATCTTTTGAATAGTATCAATTCGAAAAAAGCAGGTAAAAAAAGTAGAAAATGGCATCGAAAAAATAAATTATAAGTACTATGGTAATTTCGACAAGTGCTAGGGTGCCGTACAATCTGTCTTTCATAGGCACAGTACTTTTTATGGGTTTTTCATCTCTTTTTTTTGCCTTCTATTTCTACGATTTTTAGAGATTTTATTCTTTATTTGCTTCTCCCAATTTTAAATTAGTCCCATTTCATTTTCTGTAATCTTACCGCATTGAGAATAGCCAGAAATGCGACACCAACATCTGCAAAAACTGCTTCCCACAATGTGGCCATACCAATTGCGCCCAAAATCATAAAGATAATTTTTACACCGAAAGCCAGACCAATATTCTGCCATACGATGCGTCTTGTAGACCGACCTATTTTTATTGCCCTTGCAATTTTAGAGGGTTGGTCGGTCTGGATAATGACATCCGCCGTTTCGATGGCCACATCACTACCCAAACCACCCATTGCAATGCCAACATCACTTATCGCCAAAACCGGGGCATCGTTAATACCATCGCCTATAAATGCTACTTTGGTTCCGGATTGCTTTTTGAGTTCTTCGACTTCGTTCAATTTGTCTTCAGGCAACAATCCACCTTTTGCCCAATCGATATTTAACTCTTTTGCAACTTGTTGTGTAATAGAGTCCTTGTCGCCTGATAGCATTATAATCCTGGAAATTCCTGAATCTCGAATTTGTTTAATGGCTTGGTGTGCATCATCCTTTAATTCATCTGCAATGGTTACATAACCTTCAAATTTTCCGTCAATAGACACCATAACAATTGATTCTACAATACCATCTGTTTCCGAAGGAACTTCAATACTGTTTGAGGTCATCAATGCTTTGTTACCTACAAGTACTGTTTTTCCGTTGACCATCCCTTTCAATCCTTTTCCGGCAACCTCTGAAACATTGGTGGCCTCATAATCAGAACCGTCCGCTTTATATTCCAAGATCGCCTTGGCAATGGGATGTGTGGATTGTTCTTCCATCGCCATCAGGTACTTCATAAACGTTGCCTTTTCTAATGTTATGGGTTTGATTTCCTTTATTTTGAATACCCCGTGAGTAACGGTTCCTGTTTTGTCCATTACTACCGTATTCACTTGGGTCATTGCATCCAAGAAGGATGCACCCTTGAATAGAATACCGTTTCGGGATGCTGCACCCAACCCACCGAAGTAACCCAGGGGAATGGAAATCACCAATGCACAGGGACAAGAAATTACCAGAAAAATCAAGGCCCGGTATAACCACTCCTGAAATACGTACCCGTCCACAAAAAAATAAGGTAAAAACGTTAAGCATACTGCTAAGAAAACTACGATAGGAGTATAGATGCGTGCAAATTTCCTTATAAACAGTTCGGTCTTTGATTTACGTGCTGTGGCATTTTGCACCATATCGAGAATTCGAGCAATGGAACTATCCTTAAATTCCTTGGTGGTTTCCACTTCTACAACACCTTCTAGATTGATGCTCCCGGCAAAAACCTTGTCTCCTTTGGCAATGGTGTCGGGTTTGCTTTCCCCCGTAATCGCTGCGGTATTGACCGATGCTTTTTTAGATAGCAATTGGCCATCTAAAGGGAACTTTTCACCTACGCGCACTTGTATTTTTTCTCCAATTTCAACGGTCTCGGGATCGACCGAAACATAATCGCCGTTCCGATACACCACGGCCTCATTAGGACGTACATCAAGAAGCGCCTTTATGTTGCCCTTTGCTCGTTTTACAGCTGCGTTTTGGAAAAGTTCGCCCACGGCGTAAAACAGCATTACGGCCACACCTTCCGGGTATTCCCCAATGGCGAACGCCCCTAAGGTTGCGATAGACATTAGGAAGAATTCGGTAAAGAAATCACCGTCCCTGATACTTTTCCATCCCTCTTTTATAACAGGAAAACCAACGGGGATGTAGGCTACCGCATACCAAGCGATTCGTACCCAACCTTTAAAAAACGGAAAGGCATCAAAGTAATCAATAGCAATTCCCGCTATCAACATCACAAAACTGAATATGGAAGGGATGTATTCCTTAATGCTCAGTTGTGATGAAACCTTATTTTCAATTGAAGGATCCTTGAGGTCTCTTAGATTTAGTTTTTTCTTTTTCATATATGTTTTATTTTAAAATAGTTTTAGAACAAAAAATACCATTGTCAATAGATAGACGATATAGGCTGCATCGAACGCGAATATCTGCCATCTGCTAAAACCGTGAAGTTCCTTGCTTTGATGGACAAAAAGGGAGTACAAAAGCGGCATCAGTCCAACGAAGGCAAGATTCACCCAAAACAACTGGAAATCTTCGATAGGGGTAGTAACCAGCGCCAACGGGAAAAAGGCGACCGTCATCGTAACAGCATTATCTGCGATAACACTAGTGGTGCCTGCCGTTACTTCGCCTCCTTTCACCACGCTCCAGGTCTTAAATATTTCAGGCGCGGTGGTCATTATACCCGTGATGAACAATCCCCCAACGATTTCAGAAATATTCAGGGCCGAAACAATATTTTCTGTTGCCTTAACAATAAAAAAAGCACCCACAGCTATGGCCAGGGCCCCGGCCACGGATAACCAGACTTTCTTTTTGTCCCATTCTACTTTTTCGCCCTTTTCCCTGCCTTTTATAATGGCATGCGTTAAAAAAGCAGCATAGGCAGCCAGCATAATATAGCCATCGATGGGTTGTAATCCACGCCAGGCTTTGGGAAGGGTTAGTATAGCTACCAAAGCAATGATTGCCAGGTAGGGGATGGACAATACCGAAACAGAACGTTTGTTCAGAGCCAGTAGGTTGGCATCCAGATGTTTTTGGTGTTCCTTATTATTTTTAAATTGCTTTCTGGAAGCGAAATAGGCTATGCTAACCATCAACGGAATGGAAATTATATTGGAACCCAAAAGGTTGCCCAGACCAATTTCCGATACTCCCCGGGCTGCACTGGTAACGTTTACAGCTACCTCGGGGCTGGCGGTCACAATGGCAAGGAAAGCTGCTCCTGCAGAAGCTGTAAGCCCCCATTGCTTACGCAGCATTTTTAAAGGGGTAAGGAGTTGGTCCGCGCCCCAATGAGCAGCCCAAGCTGCCAATCCCAATACTACTACCCAGAGCCAAACGTTCATAACTAATCGTTGTTTATAATTTTTCTGTTACCCTCAGTATATTTCAACTTTTTCTTATCCGATATATTCTGGTCTTTTTTTGTTGGCTTTGAAAGATCAGGAGTAAAATCACTCCCGTGCTAATCCAAACATCTGCGGTATTGAATACAGGGTCGAAAAATGTAAATTCATTGCCTCCCCATAATGGCATCCATTCCGGAAGCCTTGTGTCAATAATTGGAAAGAACCACATATCCACCACATTGCCATTTAAAAATCCCGCATAACCACCGCCTGAGGGGAATATTTCAGCAATGTTGCGAAGTGCTGGATCACTTTTTTCAAAGATCAGTCCGTAAAATGCACCGTCCATCAAATTGCCCAATGCACCTGCGTATATAAATGCGGCACAGATTATAAAGACTTCTGCATATCCTTCACGTATCATCTTTTTGATATAAAAGGTCCCCCAAATAACGGCTACGAAGCGAAATAGTATTAAAACAAATTTGGCCAGATATCCTTCGCCAAATTTAAAGCCCCAGGCCATGCCGGGATTTTCCAAAAAATGTAAGCGAAACCAATCCAGGCCAAACACAAAATATTCCTCGCCATAATAAAAATGGGTCTTCACATAAATCTTTATGGCCTGGTCTATTACGAACAACAGTAAAATCAATAATGCTACACTACTTTTATTCATAATTTCCTTATTGTTGCCCAACGTCTTGTGCAACATATATTTGCATTATTTAGATAATTTTAAAATTCTTATGGCGCCCCGCATTACAAACGTGAAAACGATGCCGCCAATTACCAAATCAGGCCATTTGCTATCCAGAAAATAAACCAAAACACCTGCCAGAATCACCCCACCGTTTACAATAATATCATTTGAAGTAAAAATAGCACTGGCCTGCATATGGGCTTCCTTACTTTTGGCCTTATTGATTAACCATAATGAAATTAAGTTTCCGGCAAGTGCCAGAGAGGAAATAATAATCATCCACTGAAATATGGGAGGTTCACTGCTCATAATAAACCTGCGTAAGACCTCTACAAATCCAAGTGTCGCCAGAGCCATTTGAAAGTATCCGCTAAATTTTGCGACCTTCTTTTTTCTTGAAACAGCACCACCTACGGCAAATAGGCTTAGTGCATATACAATGGAATCTGCCAGCATATCTAACGAATCGGCAATAAGGCCCATCGAAGAAGATATCCACCCCGTGGTCATTTCGATAATGAAAAAGCCGAAATTTATCCCGAGGACCCACCAAAGGATTGTTTTCTGTTTGGATTGGTCTTCTATTTCAGGAGGCTCGGCTTCTTCGGTCCCTTGAAAGGAATCCCCAAGGTTTAAACCGGCTATTGATGTTTGTATATCTTCGATTCCATTCACATGATATACTTCCAGTTTCCTGTTGGGAATATCAAAATCCAAGTGTTTCACCTGAGCATAAGACTCCAACTTCATCCGGATCATCTGTTCTTCTGAAGGACAGTCCATTTGACTTACTATAAAAGTACTTTTGTTCATTTCTCCCATATCACTTAACTATATTTTTCTTTCCTTTATTGGAAGTTAATAAGAGAATTACCGCACCGCCAATAGCTGCAAGTAATGAAGCTATCAAAATGCTTATTTTCGAAATTTTAATCAATTCCTGATCATTAAATGCGAGATTGGTAATAAAAAGGGACATGGTAAAGCCAATTCCCGCAATCATACCAATTCCAATTATATGTTTCCAGTTTAGTGTAATATGTAATTCGGAAACTCCAAGTTTTTGCCCAATCAATGTAAAAATACCAATCCCTGTTACTTTACCAATTGCTAATCCCAAAAGGATCCCCAACCCTAAAGAACCGGAAACAACCTCAATTAAATTTACATCGAGCTTTACTCCCGCATTCGCGACTGCAAAAACAGGAATGATAAAGAAAGCATTAAAATCAACAAGGGAATTTTCCAGTTTGAGCAAAGGAGGCCTTGAATTCTCAGTATCTGTTTTAATGGCTTTTAAAATTTTTCGTTGTTTTATATCCTGAAGAGGATTTAATTTTTCTAACTCTGCTTTCTCAAGATCAGTAACGTTTGTGGCAGTCCTTTCTTTGAATTTTTTACTGTCTAATTTGGGCACTATTGGGATGGTAATGGCAAAAAGTACTCCCGCAATTGTTGGATGGATACCTGAATTAAGGAAGCAATACCATAAGATGATACCTATAATAATATACCAAATCAAATTTTTGACCCCAGTCCAATTCATTAATAATAATAACCCAAATGCCCCCATGCCCGATCCAAGGTATATCCAGCTCAACTCGTTGCTATAAAACAATGCTATCACCAATATGGCACCTATATCGTCAGCAATAGCGAGGGCTATTAAAAATGTTTTTAACTGCCTGGGGACATTTTTCCCCAGTAGGCCAATTATCCCTAGTGAATATGCGATATCGGTAGCCATAGGGATGCCCCAACCCTTTATATTTTCAGTGCCTAAATTTAGGCTAATAAAAATGAGGGCCGGAACTGCCATACCACCTAAAGCTGCCAACAAGGGGGCTGAGGCTTTTTTAATTGAAGATAATTCCCCCACCATAACCTCCCTCTTCAATTCAAGGCCGGCAACCAAAAAGAAAATTGCCATTAGGCCATCATTGATCCATTCTTCAATTGTTAGCCCAAAACTAAGATGCTCGGAAAATTCAAAAAGCAATTCATCACCAAGAAAATGATGATAGGCACCTGCCCACTGTGAATTAGCTAAAAGAAGGGCAACTATAGTAGCAATTATTAAAAAAATCCCCCCAGCTGTTTCCCTGTCGAGGAACTTTGTTGCCGTTTCCCTGATATACCCAATAGTGGATTGATTTCGAACTGATTGCCCCATTTGATCTTATCTATTTTTTGAGTTTATTACTTAAACCTTAATTTTTCAAAAAGCTCTGTAGCGTCTTAATTTTTAAGAACTTACTGTTAGGTCAACTTTAAATATGCAACGCCCTGTCTTCGGTAGCTGCCAGACAGGCCTCCTTAAAGGTCTCGGAAAATGTGGGGTGCCCGTGTGACATTCTTGCTATGTCTTCGGCAGCTGCCCTAAATTCCATCGCTACCACCGCTTCAGTGTAGCTGTCTGCAATGCGAGGGCCTATCATATGCACGCCCAGTATCTCATCGGTTTCCTTATCTGCGATTACCTTGATAAAACCGTCAGTGTCCATACTTATCTTTGCCCGTGCGTTTGCCTTATAGGGAAAAGAGCCCGTTTTTATACTTCTATTGGTCTTCTTCAGTTCTTCTTCCGTTAAGCCTACACCGGCAACCTCGGGTTGGGTGTACACAATATTTGGGATGAGCGAATAATTGATATGGGGCTTTTGGCCAACAATCCGTTCGGCTACAAAAACGCCTTCTTCGCTGGCTTTATGGGCGAGCATTGCCCCTCGGATTACATCCCCAATGGCATATACATCCTTGACGTTTGTTTCAAGGTTTTTATCTACCGTTACCTGTCCTTTCTCATTGGTTTTTACTCCTATATTTTCAAGCCCTAAACTGGCGATATATGGCTTTCGGCCAATGGCCATAAGACAGTAATCGCCTTCTAAACTCATTTCTTCTTTATCCGAAAGGTTTTCCGCTTTCAATTCTACTTTGCCGTCAGTTGCCGTTGCATTGGTTACCTTATGTTCCAAATAAAAATCAATTCCCTGTTTTCTTAGGGAACGGTGCAATTGATGTCCCAGTGCGCCGTCCATAGTGGCGATTAGGCTATCAAAATATTCTACTATAGAAACCTTTGAACCCAGGCGGGCGAATACGGAACCTATTTCAACACCGATAACGCCACCGCCAACGACCATTAAATGCTCGGGAATTTGGCCTAAGGCAAGGGCTTCGGTAGAAGAGATGATCCGCTTTTTATCGATTTCAATATTGGGCAGTGAAGCGGGTTTGGACCCTGTGGCAATGATGATTTTATCGGTTGCTATGGTTTCCGTTTTATCTTCGCCCTTAATCTCAATCGTGTTTTTATCCCTGATGGTACCGTGACCTTCATATACGGAAACCTTGTTCTTTTTCATCAGATAGTCAACGCCATTGATGATTTCCTGTACCACATCCTGAACCCTTTGGTTCATCTTTAGGATATCTACATTGGCCTCTTTAACATCAATTCCAAATTTTTCGAATTGATGTTTGAGTTTGTAATAATGCTCAGAGGCTTCCAACCAGGCTTTTGACGGGATACAGCCCACATTAAGACAGGTACCGCCCAACGTGCTGTACCTTTCAACAATGGCCACTTTCAATCCCAATTGGGCGCAACGGATCGCACTTACATACCCGCCCGGGCCAGATCCTATTATAGTTACATCAAATTTTTCCATATTCATATTTTTTTTAAGTTAGTTACGGTGGAAAAAACCTTAAGCTTGACCATTGGGGGCTGGGATTCAGGCTTAAGGCACTCCCACCTATTATTTTTTACTACAATTTTTACAAATCCCTTTTAAAACCAGGTTCACATCGTTCACCTCATACTGGTCTGGCAAACTCTCTTCCGATATTTTATTTGGTAAACAGATTGTTTTCTTACAATCGGTACAATGAAAGTGCATATGTAAATCTGTACTGTGTTTAAAATTGGTGTTTTCATCAGAAAGCGCATATTTTGCAAAAGCAGTTCCATCGTCAATTTGGTGCACCATGCTTTTTTTCTCAAAGAGCTTTATCGTCCTGTAGAAAGTGGTCTTATTGGCCGTTTTGATATTTTTATTGATAAAGACTTTTTGCATTTCATTTAAACTTACTGCATAAGTTTTCCTTTTGAGGTATTTGTAAATTTTCAACCTCATTTCAGTGGGACGTATCCCTTTTGACGATAATTTTTTTTCCGTTTTTGTCATTTTATATTCTTTCGAAAAACAGTCTAAGTCCGGATCTAATCTTTTTTATAAGCCAAAAGCCTTAACGCATTAAAAACCACCAGAAGCGTCGAACCTTCATGGATTACTACAGCCACTCCAATATTTGCCAAGCCGAATATGGTTGAAGGTATAAGCAGGGCCACAATACCAAGGCTAACCCAAAGGTTTTGCCTGATAATCGCCTTTGCCTTCCTGCTTAAGCCTATGGCAAAGGGCAGGGTTTCCAACTTATCGGCCATTAGCGCAATATCCGCCGTTTCCAAGGCTACATCACTTCCCGCAGCACCCATAGCTATGCCTACAGTGCTGTTTGCCATGGCAGGGGCATCATTAACGCCATCGCCCACCATTGCCACCTTGGATTCCTTTTCTTTTAATTCTTTTATAGCATCCACTTTTTCTTCCGGCAATAGGCTCCCCCAGGCATCGGTCAATCCTATTTCTTCTGCTACAGCGTCTGCTACCTTCTGGTTATCTCCGGTAAGCATGATCATTCGTTTAATGCCGATTTCTTTTAATTTTTTGAGGGTTCCCTTGGCGGCTTCACGAGGGGTATCCATTAATGCAATGATGCCTATATATTCTTCATTTTTTCGTATAAGCATTGTTGTATTTCCACCACCTTCAAGACCACGCACTTTCGTAGCTATTTTTTCGGAAGGTGTACTCTCATCAAGCCCTTCGTACAGGTCGAGGTTACCTATATAGATTTTATCATTGCCAAACGATGCTTTAATCCCTTTACCCAGAACTGCCTCCAAATTAGAGGCATTTGGGATTTCCTCGCCTTCCAGACGCTCTTTTCCATCACGAACTACAGCTTTGGCCAGGGGGTGATCACTCAAACTTTCCACAGCTACTGCTATTTTGAGAAGTTCGTTTTCAGATATATTTCCAAGTGGCACCACTTGGGTAAGTTTTGGCTTTCCTTCCGTTAGAGTTCCGGTTTTATCAAAGGCGAGGGCGGTAATAACCCCCAGGTCCTCCAGAGGGCGCCCTCCTTTAATTAATACCCCGCCACGGGCAGCTCTGGCCACTCCACTCAATACAGCACTTGGGGTCGAGATTGCCAACGCACAGGGACTTGCAGCTACCAGTACCGCCATTGCCCGGTAAAAGCTCGCGCTAAAGGGTTCGTCAATAACTAAAAAAGCGAACAAAAGAATCCCGACCAAAATAAGGACGGACGGCACAAAATATTTTTCAAATTTATCGGTGAGCAACTGGGTAGGTGATTTTTGGGTCTGGGCCTCGTTAACCAGTTTCACCAATCGGGAAAGCGTTGAATCTTTGGCTGCTTTGATCACTTTAATTTCCAAAGTATTGTTCCCATTGATCGTTCCGGCAAAAACGCGGTTTTCATCCTTGATATCATCTTGCGCCGAATAATCCTTGTCAACATCTTCTACGGGAACTTTATCTACCGGTACACTTTCCCCGGTAATCGGAGCTTGGTTGACACTGCTTTTTCCGTTGACCACAACGCCATCGGCAGATATTTTACTGTTCGGCTTGACCACGATAATATCGCCTATACCCAATTTTTCGATACCCACCTCTTCGGTTTTGCCATCTTTTTTGAGCAAAGCTGTTTTTGGTGCGAGATCGGCAAGGGCCGCTATGGACTTTCGGGCCTTGTTCATTGCATAATGCTCCAGGGCATGCCCCAGGCTAAAGAGAAATAATAACAAAGCTCCTTCAGCCCATTCCCCAAGAATAGCTGCTCCTATAGCTGCGACCAACATGAGAAAATCAATTTCAAATCCACCTTTGGCTACGGTCTGTATGGCTTCTTTTGCTGTAAAGTAACCTCCAAAAAAGTAGGCACCTATGTATAGGGATAAGCTGACCCATTCCGGTATTGATGTTACGTAGGACAAACCAAAACCAATACCCAAAAGAGCACCACAAATAATAGCAAAAATAAGTTCGGTGTTTTTCCCAAAAATACCTCCGTGGGCGTGGGAATTTTCTTCCCCGGCCCCGTGGCTATCCGCTTCTCTATGATTCTGGAGATCAGTATCTTTATGCTTTTGTTCTTCTATATCCCTTACCTTTTCTTTATTTAAATTTTGAGGATTCTTTTCGGCAGATTTAAAGCCCTTATTCTCAGCAGAGGAGCTTTTTTTAACTTGTAGGTTTTCTTTTTCGAGCTTTGTAGTTATCTCATCAAAACTTGTTTCCCGTTTATCATATTCTAAACGGATCATTCCTCCGGCATTGGCGGAAGCTTCCAAAACGCCTTTGATATTCAGCAGACTCTTTTCTAAAGTCCTTGCATGCCGGGTATGTCTAATCCCCTCAACCTCTATAAGCAAATGTCCATATTTCGCGGTAATTTCAGCCCCGGTTCTTTCTGCCAATGATTGAATGCGGTCAATAGAAATTATATCCGGATCGTAATGAAAGCACAATTGTGGCACCGTATCTTCCTGATCGTCTTTTATATGCACTTTATCAAGACCTTCTTTGGCTTCTAATTCTTCAATGAGCCTTTGCACACAAGTGTCTTTTTCATTTGGCACCTGAGGTAACAGTACCGGAATTTTCAGTTGTAATTTTTTCATTTTAGGTGTTGTTTATTTTATGTTTTTTCAAAAAAGGGAAATGATGTGAAACCAATAATAGAATAAGAAAAGCGGATGTAACACTTCCAATGAGGTACATACCAAACCCAATTGATATACCAACCGCGGCAGTGGCCCAAATTGTAGCTGCGGTAGTCAAACCGGAAATTAAATTTTTCGCGCTATCCCTAAAAATAATTCCTGCACCAAGGAACCCAATACCGGAAACAATATTGGCGACAATGCGGGTTTGGTCAGTTACTTCAATATGAGTATTGATTATTGTAATTAATGCGGCCCCAAGGCAAACGGCTGCATACGTTCTAATTCCTGCCGCATTTCCGTCAATTTCCCTATCGAGTCCTATCAGGACACCTAGTAAAAGAGCGACAAATAATCTCGGTATCAGTGTTATTTCAGTTTGAAAATCCATTGTATTCATCTTGTATTATAAAATATAATAATCTGTTGGCTCTTTCTTTACAGGAACATCTGTTTCACCTATCATTTGTTTAATGTTTATTTCTATCGTTTCGGCCAAATCAGTCATGGGTGTATCCAAAGGGTCGTTTTCAAAGGGATCCTGCATGAGTATGGATGTTTTTTCAATGGCAATGAAAATGACTGGTATAATAAATGTTATAGCGATTTCAACTGCTATATTTTTATCGTCCAATCCAAAAGGCAACATTGTAGCAAAAACGTAGATGATCAAATGAATCAATAAGCTGTGTGCTTTGGGGAAGACAGTATTTTTTATACGTTCGCATTTGCCCATTGAATCACATAACCTGGCTATAGTACTGTCTATCTGTACCTGCTGAAAATCATTGACCATACCAATTTCTTTTGCCTTTAACAAAGTTTCAGAGTGTTGTGACAATAAAGCATTAGGAATATTAAATGCTTTAATCCCATAGGATTCTGAGTATACCTTAACCCGAGTGGAAAAGGGTAGTTTCCTCAACGATTCCCCTAGGGCATAGCACCAGATTACCTGACGATCGGTCATCTCTTTCACCATCTTTTGATAGCCTCCTTGATCCCTTGCAAAAAAAGACACACACTGCCTGACCAGTGTTCTGGAATCATTGACAATAGCCCCCCAAATAATACGGGCTTCCCACCACCGTTCATAGGCTTGATTGGTTCGAAAACCCAAAAGTAGAGCCACCGCAGTACCAAAAACGCCGGTTATTGCAATTGGAATAGAGATTTTTGACAAAAAACCATATTGGTCCATATAGCCAACCAGAATTGAATAACTACCGATAAATATCAGGTCAAATTTTATGGTTTTCAAGAAGTCAAAAATTGATATCCGCTTATTTAAGAGCATATTTAAAAATTATTTAAGTCCGTTCAATAAGTTGTTTGCTTATTCTCATAATGTAAACTATACTTCATTGCCACATTTAGAACAAAATTTTGCATCCATAGGTATTGGTTCTTGACAACTTATGCATTTTACTTTACCTAAAGGCTCGCCATAATGTTGACAAAAAGAAGCATTTTCAGGATTGTCTTTGCCGCATTTTGTACATCTCACAACAACCTTGGGTTCATTAAATCTTGGGTCATTATTTTTACGTTGATGCTTGTTGGAATGATGACCATAATTTCCTCTTAATAAATGTTTTAAAAATCCCATATTGTTTAGTTTAAGTATGTTTCCATATATTCCAACGCCTCGGGCATATCCAACTCGCGGGTTCCGTTCCCTGTTCTGATAAAGAAATGCGAACGATCGCCCAAATTCAAATACACAGGTTTTTGTGATTTGTGAACCCTTACATAACAGATATCCTTTTCTTCAAATTGGTGAAAAGACACTTTAACCAAAGTGCAAAAATGGGTACCCAACTTGAGGGACACCAATTGCATTATATATTGCTCAAACCCGTCCTTGCCAGGTTTTTTTAAAGTACCATAATCCTGTTCCAGCCCCAGAATACTACCTTCATCATCAATTCCGATAATTAAATGCCCTCCTTGGGTGTTCATAAACCCGGCAATTGTTTTTGCTATTACGTCTTCCAAAGCCTTATTCGGTTTAAACTGCCTCAAATCCCATCTCAAGGTAGATTTAAATTCTACTTGCTGGTTTTCTCCTGCCGCAATCAGCTCTCTGATCTCCTCCAGCTTATCTTTTCTTCCGGTCAATTGAAATATTCTTTGCCTGACCATAAACATAAGCGACAAGGCAATGCCCAGCAGTCCAAATAGCAATTTGATTATGGCTTGATCCAAATCCCATGAACTAAATTCCTGCTGATATGAAGCAAGCAGAGATTTCCACCATTCGCCATTACCTCCCTGCATGTCATACATGTGGAGTGAAATAACCAGGGGCTGTATTATAAATAAGCCAAGGGCTAATCCAATGAATATAAAAACAAATACTTTGCGTTTTTTCATTTTTACCTTCTTTTATAAGCCATAGGTGCCATCGCTTTCGATGCCTGTGCCTTATAACTACTTCTTCTTATCCTGAAGGACTTTCTTCTTTTGTTCAAATTCCTCATCGCTTATCTTCTGTTTAAATTTACTTAACTTTTTTAATGATTTCCTTTCTCCATCCATTCCTTGGCCAAATGTTTTTCTTCAGGGCTAAAGAATTTAATATGTGCCTTTGTAAAGGGTATCAAAACTTCGGTAAACTGTTCCTGCCATTTTGTAATTCCCACCAATGCAACCTTTTTAACGCGTTCTTCATTCGGAAGTTTCAGTTCAATGCCTTTCCAATACGCACTTGCAGTCCACCCCTCAAAATTTTCCATTTCAATATACCAGTATACTTTATGGTTTGCCTGTATATGGTTTTTTAATTGAGATATCAAATTGTCATAATCGGTAGCATCCAATCTATTTTGAGCTACCATATATACCTTGTTTTCTTTTTTATAAATTTTCATCATTGTTCCAATTTTTTAAATCAAAAAACTTAATCCAAGTCATTGCTACATTTCTCACAGACTCCCTTGGCCACCAGATTGATATCCTCTGCCACATAGCCGTCGGGCAGGTTTATCTGAGGGATTTTGTGCTCTGTAAGGCACACGGTTTCCCCGCAACTATTGCAATGAAAATGTAAGTGAAGGTCGTTTCCCACCTCACATTCACAATTGTCTTCGCACAGGGCATATTTAATGATGCCGGTGCCATCCTCAATTTGATGCACGATTCCTTTTTCTTCAAATGTCTTCATAGTACGGAAAAGCGTACTCCTTTCCGAGCTTTCGAAATCCTTTCCAAGGTCGCCTAAGCTAACGGCCACATTCAGTTGTGCCAGCCGTCTATAGGTCATCAAGCGCATTGCCGTAGGGCGGATGCCTTTGCTTTCCAACTTTTTTACTATTTTTTCCATTTGCTATAAAAGTATTTAGGGGTCGTAACGCTTTATGGATTCCCCGGTTTTTATCTGGAAGGCATCTTCAATATCGGAAAGATAAATTATTCCGTCACCGGGTTCAGTTGTTTTTGCATTCTCAAGGATAATATCTATTGCTGATTGTGCTTCTTCGTTTTGACATACCAGTTCTAACTTTACAACCGGACTGTCTGTTACACGGAAATCTAAAGAAGGTGATGCGCCTTTTGCTTTAAAAGCCCCCGTTCCTTCTCCCTGGGAAAGGGTCATACTTTTAAATCCGCTTTCACTAAGAGCTTCAATTACATTTTGAACTCGTTTCGGTTTTATAAATGCTTTTATTTCTTTCATTGCTGTAATATTAATTTTAGTATTAAGGATGAACCCTCTGGAATTTTAATTAAGACAAACATTTAACAGAGAGTCCATCCATCTAATTTTTTTAATTTAATGACCATGGGAAGTCTGGCTTTTCTGCATTTCAGAAACCAGATAATAGGCATTATTATAGGCAACCAACGTACCTTCAGGCAGAGGCTCCAGCAGTTTAATTTCAACCCAACCATCTTCATTTATTCCCGTTCTAACCTGCACTGGTTTCAATTCCCATTCGGTTTCACCATCTTCCTGGTGTTTTTGGGCCGTAAAGATGTAGGGATTTCCTTCTTCTTCAATTATTGCTTCTTCCGGTAAGGCAGGAACAGCTTCTTCACCGGTCCTGATTTTTCCGTTTATATACATCCCCGGAATTAGAAAATCTTCTTTATTATCGATTTCTGCATGCACATGTACCGCTTTGGGGTTTTGTTCAAATTGTTTCCCCACTGAATAAATTTCCCCGGTTAAATTACTGCCTGGAACCGATTCCAGTGTAAACGCAATCTTTTGGCCTTCTTTCACCTTATAAATATCTTTTTCAAAAACCATTAGATCGGCATGCACATATTCATTATCAACTACCATAAACATACTGGTCTGAGGGTCTACATATTGTCCTACCTGTACCAGTACTTTTTCAATATAACCTCCAATTGGGCTTACTACCGGAATATATTCATATAATTCACCGTCTCTAACCTGGGAAGCATTTAGGTTTAACTGCCGTAACTGTGATTCATACCCCCGCACTTCACCTTGTACAGACTGGTAATCTGATTGGGTTTGTTGAAAAGATTTTCCAGATCCTACCTCTGCTTCATATAAACGTTTCTGTCTTTCAAATTCCTTTTCCAAAAATTGCATCCTACTATATGCATTAATATAATCAGACTGCATTCTGGTTAAATTTGGGTGAGAAAGATAAGCCAACACCTGACCTTTATTTACCTTATCCCCCTCAATAACCTTTATAGAAGTTATATTACCGCCTAAAATTGCCGTAACGGTAGCTTCATATTGTGGCGGCACTTCTAACTGGCCATTGGCTTCCACAATACCGGACAAAGCTTTTTTAGGCAAGGTATCTACTTTAATCCCCAGACTATTGAATTTCATTTCTGAAAGATGTACCGAACGCATCCCACCTTCTTCTTCACCGTGTTCTTCATCTCCTTCCTCACCGTGATTTTCACCTTCTTCGGTATTAGTAGTTGCAGTTTCACTGGAAGCATCTTCCCCTGCCGCAGGATTTTCTTTACATCCAAAGAATATGCTGAGCGTTAAGGCAAGCATTAGAATATTTATTGATCTTGTATTCATATCGATTTTCTTATTTTAATTTTTAATTTGAATTCTTAAGGTAATATTCCAGTTGGTAGCGGCTGTCGAGATAATCGTTAAAAGCACTCCAGGCATTTACCTCGATTCTAATGGCATCTCTTATATTTTGGAGAAATGTCACATAATCGATAGCGCCTTCCTTAAAGGCCAGCACTGATCCACCTTGTTGCTCTTTGGCCAGCGGAAGTGCTTCATCCCTATAATAATTCCATGAGTTTCTCCATTTGATGTAGTCTTCACGCATATTTTTATAGGCGGTTTCCAGTTCGATTTTATCCTGATAAAAGTTTTGCTCTGCAATCTGTCTATTTACTTGTGCTTCCTGTGTACGGCCTAATTCCGGCCCAAAAAACAGCGGAATTTGAATTCCTATTTGATATTGGAAGAAACCCGATTGCCCGGCTATTTCCTGCCTACCGTACTGACCCTGAAATTTGGGCAAAAATTCAGATTTTCGTTCTCTGGTAACCGCTTTGGCAACATCTATCCTTTGTTCCGAAACCTGCAGCAACGGATGATTTTCAAGCGACTCTACCAGAAAGTTTAAAGGTTCGTCTAAAGTTTCAACAGGCAAATCTGGTACATCATAGATTGTGTCACTAACGAACCATAGGTTTAAACGCTGTATTGATTTCAGGTAATCTCGGTACGATTGTTCCAGCTGTATTTTAACCTCATTCCCCTGATTTGAAGTAGCAAGATACTCCAGTTTAGAGGTAGCTTCTGTTTCATACCTGATTCGTGCTGCTCTTTCAATGTCTTCAAAAATTGAATCCATTTTCTTATATACCCGATACCTCTTTTTACTTGTATAAACTGAAGCCCAGGCCCTGCTTACTTCACGTTCCACTTCTAAGGTATTTAGTTCTAAAGCATTTTCAGCAAGGGCCACCCTTTCTTTCTGTAATTTCAAACGGGGAGCTATTCCAAAAACATCTATGCCTTGTTGTTGAACACCAATTTGGGTATAGATCCCATCAGAGCCATTTCCTACCTCTTCTTTTCCTGTAAAGATTTGGGTATTTCCAAAATCATAGGCGGTTTTACGCAATACTTCCTCACTTTCAATTTCAAGTTGGGCAGCTTTTAATTGTGGAAAGTTTTGGATTGCCATTTCTTTAGCCTCTTCCAAACTAATAGTTTGTAAAGAATCCTGTATTGGATTTTCCGATGACATTTCATCAGATTGTGCATTTACGGAAAAGGTTCCGCCTAACATCAAGCCAATTATCAAAATTGTGGCTAAAGATCGTGAATTGGAAGAACCAAGCTTGTTCTGTTCCTTTTTCTCTCGTCTCTTCTCTACAAATGTATAAAGGACAGGAAGAACAACCAGCGTAAGTAAGGTAGCTGTAAGCATGCCACCAATAACAACCGTAGCAAGGGGTCGTTGTACTTCAGCTCCTGCTGACGATGAAAAAGCCATCGGCAGAAATCCAAAAATATCTGTTGTTGCTGTTAACATAATGGGACGTATTCGTTCTTTGGTTCCTGTAAAAATTCTATCTTTTATACTGGTTACCCCTTCTTCTTTTAAGGAATTAAACCTGTTAATAAGCACCAGCCCGTTTAAAACGGCAACCCCAAACAATACAATGAAGCCTACACCAGCTGAAATACTAAACGGCATATCTCTTAACCAAAGAGCAAATATTCCTCCAATAGCCGCCAGTGGAATGGCTATATAGATCATAATTGATTGGGAAAAAGATTGGAGTGCAAAGTACAGAAGCACGAATATCAGAAATAGAGCGATGGGCACTACTATTTGTAAACGCCCTTTTGCTCTTTGAAGGTTTTCAAACTCCCCACCATAAGTAATGTAATATCCTGGAGGTAAATCTAACTCTTCATCCAATTTTTGCTGGATGTCATTTACCACAGATTCCACATCCCTCCCGCGGGCATTAACTCCCACATAGGTTCTTCTAAAGGTGTTATCCCTGGAAATTTGCATAGGACCCGGTACATAACTAATATCAGCTACTTCCTTAATCGGAACCTGGGTTCCATCCGGCAGATCTATATAGAGGGTACGTAAATCATCAATGCTTTGGCGGTGCGCCTCATCAAAACGTATTACCATATCAAACCGCTTTTCCCCTTCAAAGATCACTCCGGCCGTTCCTCCGGCAAAAGCTGCACTTATATAATCGTTAATCTTTTCAATGTCCAATCCATATTGCGCAATTTTTTTACGATTAAACCGCACCGTCATTTGTGGAAGACCAGATGTTCGTTCAGGGTTCACATCTCCTACGCCCGGTATAGTCTGTATTATTTCAGCCATTTTATCAGCTTTTTCAGCAAGAAGGTCTAAATCTTCGCCATATAATTTTACCGCAACATCTTCCCTGACCCCGGTAAGCAGTTCATTAAAACGAAGCTCTACAGGCTGGCTAAAAACCAGGTTGACTCCCGTAAGTTCTTCATTAAGTTTCTCTTTGATCTTTTCTATCAATTCCTCTTTAGAACTTGCCGAAGTCCAATTATCCATATCCTTCTCTAATACAATAAACATATCGGCAATATCCATAGGCATTGGATCAGTAGGGATATCGGCAACCCCAATCCTCGCTACGGCGGTTTCTACTTCCGGGAAATTCTCAAGAAGGATATCTTCTATTTTTGTGGAAACATCGATTGTTTCACTCAACCCACTTCCAGGCCTGATTAACGCCTGCATGGCGATATCCCCTTCATCAAGTTGAGGGACAAATTCCCCTCCCATTCTGGAAAAGATAAAACCGGCTACTATAAGTGAGACAACCGCAGACCCCAATACTATGAACTTCAATCTTAAAGCTCCTTTTAATAAAGGCATGTATCCTTTTTGAATCCCTCCAATAATTTTATCACTAACTTTTTCCAGCCAGCGTTCAAACTTTCCAAACCAGTTCTTTTTATTCTGAATTGGTTTCATAAATAAAGCAGACATCATAGGGACATAGGTAAGGCATAAGAAAATAGCACCTATCATGGCAAAACCAAAAGTAAATGCCATTGGCCGAAACATTTTCCCTTCTACCCCCGTTAGAAAAAGAATGGGCGCAAATACGATAAGAATGATAATTTGTCCAAAAAAGGCGGAACCCATCATCGTACTTCCGGCATCATAGGCTACTTCATCCATTTTAGCCTTATTAAATTTTATTTTGCCGGAACGCATCCGTTTTTGTATTTCATATACCGTACCCTCAATGATGATCACAGCACCGTCTATAATAATTCCAAAGTCAATAGCTCCCAAACTCATTAGATTGGCCCAGACATTAAATTGCTTCATTAATATAAAAGCAAAAAGAAGTGATAAAGGAATGGTAGTCGCTGTTATAAGTCCACCTCTTAAGCTACCTAATAGTATCACCAGGGCAAAAATCACGATTAAAGCACCTTCCAGAAGATTCTGGGTCACGGTACTCGTAGTTCTTTCAATTAAAACACTTCTGTCAAGGAAGGGTTCTATTGATAAACCTTCAGGCAAAGATTGTTCTACCGTCTCCATACGATCCTGAACATTTGCAATTACTTTATTAGGATTTGCACCTTTCAACATGAGCACCATACCGCCAACAGCTTCACGGCCGTCCTGGGTAAAAGCACCATAGCGTACCTGGCTACCAAACTGGACCTCTTCAGCTGCATCTCCAATTGTTACAGGTACTCCATTTTCATTCTTGATAACAATAGATTTTATATCATCTAGTGACCTGATTAAACCCTCACCACGGATAAAATTGGCCATATTATTTTTTTCTATATATGCACCGCCTGTATTAACATTATTTTTTTGCAGGGCATCGAAGACTTGGGAAATAGAAACGTTTAACGCATTCAGTTTTTCGGGATTAATGGCAATTTCATATTGTTTTATAGAGCCCCCAAATGAATTTACCTCTACTACACCTTCGACGAGGGTCATTTGACGCTTTACGATCCAATCCTGGATGGTACGCAATTCCGTAGGGGAATAAACAGTGTCATACTCTTTTTGGGGCTTTATCGTATATTGATAAATCTCACCCAAACCTGTAGTAATGGGCCCCATAGCGGGACTTCCAAATTTTTCAGGTATTTGGTCCCTGACTTCGTTCAGTTTTTCCTGAACCAGTTGACGGGGTTTGTAAATGCCCATATCGTCCTCAAAAACAATTGTAACCACGGAAAGGCCAAACCGGGAAACAGATCGTATTTCCGTAACCCCGGGCAGGTTCCCCATTGAGAGTTCTACAGGATAGGTTACAAATTGTTCAATATCTTCTGTTGCAAGATTAGGTGATTGGGTGATCACCTGAACCTGGTTGTTAGTAATATCTGGCACCGATCCCAGGTTGACGGTCATCATGGACCAAATACCCGTCCCTATCAGCGCTAAGGTAAGTAGTCCAATAATAAATTTATTATTAATGGAAAATGCGATTATCTTATTAATCATATAAATAAAAATTTAATTCAGTTAAAATTCTTGATAATAATTTTGTGCCTAACAAAATCTATCAATAGGACCAAGGATCTAGTATGAGAACCAGGATTTGGTCAAAAAAGGATATAATTATCCTTTAAAAAAACTGAATTAAACTTTAGGGGGATCTAAAAAGGAAAGAATAGGTTCTTCCACTGAGCTGTCAAAATGGACAAAGGCTTTTGATGGAATTTCAATAATCAAAGCCTTGAAATTTGAAGAACCGAAATCTACTGTATGCACATGGCAGCAATGACAACTACAAAAAGGAGGGCATAAATCTGCTACTTTATCATGTGAATGGTCGATATCTAAATCCTGGGTAGCAACCATTGTTACTTCTGAATCAGAAATCACTTGTGAAGTATCACTATCATTACAGGCTAATAAGTTAAGCCCGAATATATATAGAGATAATATGATAGCGATCATTTTCACACTACAAAGATAAAAAAAAATCAATGCACAGATTGTGCAATGATATAATGAGTACGTTTTTAAAGTATATTCAATTATTTCAAATCTTGAAATAATCGCGAAAATCTATACCACAATGAACAGCCAAAATACAATAATTATGTTCCCGATCATCCAATTGTTATTTTTGTTCCATTAGTAGTTCTTTGCTTTTATCAAACACTCCGCTTTTACATCTTCAGGAACAAGCCTTCCGATGAAATAAATCCCAATCGGTATTAAGATTAGGCTGTCAAGATATCCAATTATCGGGATGAAGTCAGGAATAATGTCAATTGGACTTAACGCATAACCGATAATTATAAAAATCGAAAGTTCGGCTTACCAGAGAGTTCGCTTTTCTTTCGAAGTCAAATGGAGCATCACTATTCGCTGCTTTAGGTTCTTCCCCAGGTTTTTAGATTTTCAATAATACATTAGGCCTGTTCAAAATACTTAAGAATTGTTGCACAAAGGGGGAGCCAAATAGAATTTGATTCTATTTATTGTCTTTTAGTTTAAGATAATCATATATCTTTGCATTTACGAATAAAATCGGTGCAAAGGTTACCTATCCGGTTACCTGATTTTATTGAAACAGTGTAAGTGTCTGGTTATTAAAATATTGTCTAGTGGTAATTTAGTTCTGCCACCCCGACAAAATAGCTTTTAAAAAGCTATAATAAAAATGTAAAATGATGATTTTCAGTAAATTACATTTTTATTAAAAACATTTGATCGTATTTAAAATCAATGAAAAAGTTACCTAATCGGTTACCTCTCAGGTAACCGATTTTTTTATTATCTTGTATTCGGGAGCCACCATTAGCTCTTATGATTTGACTTTCGTTTTGTATCACTGAATTATTCATGAAAAACGAGAGATTATGCACGTTTCAAACACATTTTCCATTCTTTTTTGGTTGCATACAGCCAAACAAAAAGACAATTTAGCCCCTATTTACGCACGTATTACTGTTAACGGTAAAAGGACAGAAATTAGCTTAAAACGAACTGTATCGGTTACCTCTTGGGATAGTTCTAAAAATCGGGTTACTGGTAGGACAGATAGGGTGAAAAGTATTAATTCCTTTTTAGATCAGACACATGCTAAATTGCAGGATTGTTATAGTCAACTACAAAGTGAATTAAAGCTCATTACAGCACAAAGTATCAAAGCACGGTTTCTTGGTGCTGACGAAAACCATAAGACGCTTCTAGAGCTTATAAAGTATCATAACACAAATATGAATGGTACTATTAAGCGAGGAACGATGAAAAATTACTTTAGTACGGAAAAATATTTAAAAAAGTTTCTGCTAAAGAAGATAAAAAGCAACGACATCTACCTAAAGCACATCTCTTATAGTTTTATTGTTGATTTTGAAACTTTTTTAAGAACAGCTCCTACTTTAAAAAAACATCAACCATTAAGCAATAATGGTATTATGAAACATTTGGAACGTTTAAAAAAACTCATCAACCTTGCTTTAAAACTGGAATGGATAGATAAAGACCCTTTTGCAAGATATAGCTTGAAGTTTATAAAATTTGACAGGGTTTATCTTAATAAAGAAGAGTTGGAGCAGTTGGAGGGTACATCCTTTAAAAACACAACGCACCAAAAGACAAGAGATATATTTGTATTCGCCTGTTATACGGGGTTATCTTATGCGGATATAAAGACATTAACTTCTTCACATATTGTAAGAGGTATTAACGGAGAGTACTGGATTTATACCCGAAGAGAGAAAAGCAATACTTCGGTTAAAGTTCCATTACTGGATAAAGCACTGTCAATTATTAAAAAATATGATGAGAATCAAGATAGTAGCTCTAATCAAGTATTACTTCCAGTTTGTAGCAATCAGAAAATGAATAAGTACTTAAAAGAAGTAATGCAAGAATGTAAGATTCACAAAAGGATTACTTTTCATGCAGCAAGACACACTTTTGCTACCACAGTTACGCTTTCTAATGGAGTTCCCATAGAAACCGTTTCTAAACTTTTAGGACATACAAAAATAACGACTACTCAAATCTATTCAAGAGTATTGGAGCAAAAGATTGGAGATGATATGTTTGCTCTAAAGACAAAATTAAATATGCCTACAAAAGATGATATTTATAATCAAAATTTATAAAGGTGGCAGGCTTATTTTAAAAACGCCACATACCCTATTATTACTGTTATTCTGTAACTTTCAATTATTTATGAACACCTAATTGCATACTAAAACCAAGAAAAGAGCTTTGGAGATATAATTTACTCTCTTTTAATATTATAAAGATATGAAAATTAGTAAATAGCACAATCTCTGCAAAAAAATGGTTATACTACGTACTCATTGAATTAATTGTCCAGTTTTTTGTTGCAAATCCAAAATATATCTGTAACATATTCCATACTTGTTCGTCGAAAGTTAAAAAAATAAATGCGAACCATACTCTTATTAATCTTATCGATCAAATGTCTGTTTTCATTCGCTCAAAATAATGAATTAAAGTGTTCTAAAAGTGACACTTTAGTTATTATCGAGAAGAATTCTGAAAAAGGTTTTTATCATGACTATATCTTGTTTATTCCAAAAGAAACACCCTTTAACAAAAAAACATACCTACTGGTAGAGCCAAATAATACAGGTAGAACTACCGATAGTATAGAAGTTCATAAAAAGTATGCTATTGATTTAGCGTCAATAAGTTCTGTAGGAAACAATGTTTCTACAATGCTAAAAATACCCTTACTGGTTCCTATATTTCCTAGACCTGCCAAGCAAGAATTAATCTACACTCATGCATTAGACAGAGATGTTATGTTAGAAAAATCTCCTGAATTAAAACGGCTAGACTTACAATTACTTGCCATAATTAATGATGCTAAAATAGTTTTAAACAAAATGAATATTCAAGTTGATTCAAAAGTATTTATGAGTGGTTTTTCTGCATCTGCCACGTTTACAAATCGTTTTTCTTTTATACATCCAGAAGCTATAAAAGCATTAGCCATTGGTGGGTTTAATGGTGAACTGATGCTACCTCAAAAGGATATTAATGGTACAAAATTAAATTACCCTCTTGGTCTAAACGATTTCACGGTTTTATTTGATAAAAAATTTGATATTGCTTCCTTTAAACAAATTACCCAATTTATTTATATGGGTGAATTAGATGAAAATGATGCTGTTCAGTTTGATGATGCCTACAGTGAGCATGAACGCCAAATCATTAACAACTACTTAGGGAGAGAAGTACAAGTAAGGTATTTAAAATGTCAAGAGTTATATTTGGAGAAAAACATTTTTCCGCTTTTTGAGAACTATGAAAATGTTGGACATTGGACAACTTCAGAAATAAATTTTGCTGTGATAAAATTCTTTTTCAATCAAATGAAATAATCTTACTGCTAACATTGTTAAAAAATGGATACATCAATAACTTTATATATATTATTTTAGTTTTGTCTCACGTTACTTTATATAGCTGGTAATCGTTATGCATTATCTTACCCCGTGCTGAATATGAAGACATAGAAAATGGAATTAAGGAAGAATTAAACAACACATTTCATGTCGATGGACAGGTTTTTTCGATAGCACCTGATTTACTTTGCTAAGAAGCTTTTGAGTTAGGGAAACTAAAACTTTTCTGGGAGGGTGAAAATATGGTATGGTAGGAATATAAAAAAGGAATTGGAATTTTTTACATCATTGGGTTTACATCCCGAAACAGGTAAAACATTAGACCCAATTACAGATTATATGATAAAAAAATATGCGTGCCCTAAAAAAATGCCTTAAAATTAAGAGTTTAGACTCTTTTATCAATACTCTCTTTATCAAAAGCTATTAAATTGAATAGCTGATGAATTCTTTAACTTGCTCGTTTACAGCATATCTATTATAAATCCTGTGCGTTCGGTCTTGTCGTTGCATGGGTTCTTATTTTTCAATACATAAATAAAATTGATTTTTTATCCTGATAAGTTCAACTTGTGATTAAGATTCTTGACACCAACATGTAGTTGGTTAACCTAGTAATTTAAACAAAAAATATTAATTAAGAGTATGGTTGACTTTAGATAGCTCTTTCTGGCCAAAAGTCTTTAGGAGAACATTTGAATATTTTGGCAATTGCATTTAGATGATTCAAATTGTATTTGGCTCTTCTGCTTTTAGCTTCTACATGAGATATAAAACTATCGTTCATTTCCAGTCTCTGAGAAAGCTCTAATTGTGTAATGTTGAGCTCTAAACGCTTTTTTCTAATTGAATTTATTATATGTTGTTCTATATCAGTTGCCAATTCGGGTAGATTTATTACAAAGAGCTACTATTTTTACATTCTTTTCAATGGTACATGTACCATTATTTAAATAATTTTATTATATTTGACTATCAGTTAATGATTTAGCATTAAAAGCATTGTCCTTAACAATATTTTAGTGCATACTAAATATAGACTCCCATATAAAAAGTTATCTATAACAAATGCTTTTTAGGATATTTAAGAGAGAAATTAAAATGTTTGGTTTTTTCCGTTATGGGGATGGTGTAACTGTATTTGACATTCTATTTAAGAAAAAACCAAAGAACCCAATATGATATTTTTAATTATAGGATACCCTGTTGCACTTTTTTAATTCCGGTAATCGACATTTTTAATCCTATAATTCACGTACTTCATTTTTCATGGTATCCGGCCATGCTTCTATTAATAAAGATTTAATGTTGATTCTTTCTTGTTATTACAGGGCTAGGCAATTGTATGGCTTTGCTGATTCCAAGTGGTTTAGCATTTAATAAAACAAAATCTATTATGCCACACACAAACTTTGAATTATTAAAAAATAATGATCCCGCTGCTTTGGTTAAAATTCATGAGCAATACAACAGGAGTATCTTCTGGGTGGGAAAACGATGGCTCAATGATGAATTTGTGATAGCGACCTTGGTTCAAAATGTTTTTTTAAAACTGTGGGTTTGTAGAGACAGGATAGAAACGCCAAAACATATTTACTTTTTCTTAAAGTTTGTGATGAAAAGAGAATGTATCTCCTACTATAGCACGCCCAGAAATAAATTTTATAGAAAAACTTATTCCTTAGATAATTTTAATAATTACCAAGATTATATGGCAGGCTATGATCCAGAAAAAGTTGATACCCATCTTCAAGATCAGGAATTCGATCAGCAGCAATTTGAAAAGCTCAAAAAAGTATTACCCCTATTAAGTAATGAGAGAAAACACCTAATAGAACTCTGTTTAAAATACGGTTTTCAATATAAAGCAATTGGTGCAGTGATGGGAAAAGGTATTACAGAGACCAGTAACGAGGTTAAAAGAGCCATAGAAGATTTAAAAACCATCATCCATCAGGGAGGTATGAAGGCAGTTAAGAAAAGTCCAGCTATTGGGATAAAGATGCAAGGTGTAATGACCGAAGAACA
Source organism: Galbibacter sp. L-19 (assembly GCF_056857615.1). Taxonomy (NCBI): domain Bacteria; kingdom Pseudomonadati; phylum Bacteroidota; class Flavobacteriia; order Flavobacteriales; family Flavobacteriaceae; genus Galbibacter; species Galbibacter sp. L-19. The sequence continues at coordinate 8,234 of NZ_JBSXNL010000057.1, read as the reverse complement.
AAAAAGAGTATTGGAGCTACGATGTAAAGAGAAACAGTCCTTTGCATTTATCGCCAACGAACTTAAACTATCCCAAAAGGAAGTCCACAAAGAATTTGTGACCGCCTATAAGCTAATGCAAGAGCAACATAAGCAGCAATTAAAATCAGCATAGTTATGGGGAAATCAACACTTAAACTCACTCGAAAGATTCAGATACTAGTAGACCTGCCAGCCAAAGAAGAACGGAAGGAGAAACTAGACAAATTATATCAATACCAGAATCGGTGCTTTAGAGCAGCGAATATTATGATGTCTCATATGTATGTGCAGGAAATGATTAAAGACTTTTTTTACCTCTCCGAAGGAATCAAATATAAACTGGCAGATGAGAAAAAAGATAAAGATGGTATTTTGCAGCGTTCCCGTATGAATACAACTTTCCGAGTGGTGTGTGACAAGTTTAAAGGAGAAATTCCAACGGATATTCTATCGAGCTTGAACAATACCTTGTTGTCCACTTTTAACAAAAACAAATCGGATTACTGGAAAGGACTCTGTTCCCTACGAAATTTCAAAAGAGACATGGCATTTCCGTTCCCTGCGAAAACAATGAGTCGGATTTCCTATAATCCTGATAAAAAGGCATTTTGTTTCCGTTTGTTTTCTATACCGTTTAAAACGTATTTAGGAAAAGACTATACCGATAAACGAAGATTATTAGAGCGTTTGGTTGAAGGGGATATGAAGCTGTGTACCTCAAAGATTAAATTAAAGGATGGAAAAATCTTTTGGTTAGCGGTATTTGAAATTGAAAAAGAAGAGCATGGTCTTAAACCTGAAGTTATCGCAGAAGCTTCACTTTCTCTTGAGTATCCTATAGTGGTTAAAACAGGCAAAACAAAGCTAGCTATTGGAAGTCGAGAAGAATTTTTATACCGAAGGCTAGCTATACAAGCCGCCTATAAAAGAACACAGGAAGGAATTACTTATTGTAAATCAGGAAAAGGGAAAAAGCGAAAATTAAAGGCTGTGGAGAAGCTTCGAGATGCAGAAACTAATTATGTATCCCATCGCTTACATTTATACAGTAGAAAACTGATTGATTTTTGTGTAAAAAATCAAGCGGGAACACTGATTTTAATAAATCAAGAGGACAAAATCGAGATTGCTAAAAAGGAAGATTTTGTCCTTAGAAATTGGAGTTATTATGAGTTAATGACTAAAATAAAATACAAAGCCGATAAAGCAGGTATTGAGCTAATTACAGCTTAATGATTTAATTTAGAGGGTGCTTGTACACCCGTAGGGTGAGGTTTACCTATAGCGCTCACTAAATGCTTATAGCATATACAACGGCGTGGGCTTTCTTTATTTTTCTATATTCTGATTAGGGTAAAAAGCCCTAAATCTTACCATAACTAATACTATTTTTTGAATGGGATTTATAGGAGTTATTAAAATATTATCATGATAAGAACGTTTACCTAAAAACTCTTCATTGAAGCTAGGAAAACTTTAAAGTTCTCTCAACTACAAATTAAATAGGAAGTCTAAAAAGGCTTTCTGTTCATTTTTTACTAAAAAACACCCTAGTTTTAAAAGGCTGAGCGCATTTTTTAGTAAAAAACCTTCCGAAAACACCTAAATTCATTTCAAGAAATTTTCTTAAAATACATCTGAAATTTATATAGCATAGATATGCGAAATCATACTTTTTGCAGCAAAAAATAGCCTATTTATTAGAGATAGAGAAGGATTTGCTGCAAAAACAAAGTAAATAGGAATAATCTAAAAGATACTGAAAACGCTGAAAACCGATATAAACAAAGGGGATTTCGAGGAAATGTAAACCAGTAACATCGCTTTAGCGTGTTACCCTCTTGCTATCCCCCTTTGTCCACTTGAATAGATTAAATATCATAGTTCTTCATTTAATATTCCTGAAAAGCTGCATTTTCATAAAAAATGAGGATTTCCGTAATGATAGTATTTAATCTTTAGTTTACTTTGTTAAGTAATTTTAATGCTTAAGGAGTTTATCCAACTTAGAATTAAAGGTACTTATATCTATAAAATAGCTTCTTTGCTAGAAAAAATTACTTGATTTGAAAGGATTATATTTATTTTAGTTCAAATAAATATAATTGAGATAAATACACCACATGTGTTTATACAGACGTTGCCAGTAATGCGGAAAAACAGAAACCTATGAAACCAATAACATTCGAATTTTTAGAGAAACCATCGGAAAGTGAGTTTGACTATTCCGTTATCGAATATGATAATGAATTTAATTTAAGTGTAGATAAAACCACAAAATTACCTGCAATTGATTCTCTGAATATGGAAACAGAAACATTTACAAAAACTGGTGGAGAAGCATCAGACTCTGATGCCGATTTTCGAATGGATACTGCTACTCGAACATATACTGAAATGGAAGCTACAGATAGCGATGCAAATATCCATAGTTTAATTCAGCTTATGGGAACATCGACACTTACGGAATCTTCTGAAGCTGTCGATTCTGATGAAGATATCAAATGATTCTAATTATTACACATAAACAAGACTATACAGTCGATTTTGTAGTTAATAAATTAAACAAAAAAGGAATCCAATACAAAAGACTTAATTGTGAAGATTTAATAAACAAAAATTATAGCTTTAATTTCAACAATGATTTTTCTTTCTCATTTGATGGCATAAATAACTTCAAGTCTGTTTGGTTCAGACGAACTAAATTCCCAGAAATAAACGACTTAAAACAAGAAGAGAAACATTACATTCTTACCGAATATGATTCGCTTCTTAAGAATATTTTTGCAACCATAGATGCAAATTGGTTAAGCGAACCTAAATATGTTTACAACGCTGAAAATAAAGCTCTTCAACTAAAAGTTGCAAAGAAAATTGGCTTTAATATTCCTCAAACAATCATAACCAACGAAAAAGAAAAAATCAGAGAGTTTTATAATAAAAATAACAAAGACATTATTATTAAACCATTAGCTCATACAAGGATTAATTACAATAATGATGTTGCTTTTATTTTTACTAATTCAGTTAGTCAAAAACTAATAGATTCAATTGATGGTTTTGATATCAATCCTTGCATATTTCAAGAAAACATTAAGAAAGAATACGAAATTCGTGTAACAGTAATTGATAAAAAAGTTTTTGCATCTTCTGTTTATTCACAATCGAATGAAAACACCAAGAATGATTGGAGAAAAGAAAAACTTGATTTTAATATCGTTGAAATTCCGAAAGATATTGCAGACAAATGCGTCACACTTTTACAAGAGTTAAATCTTAAATTTGGTGCAATTGACTTAATCAAAACACCAAAAGATGAATATGTGTTTTTAGAAATAAATCCAAACGGACAATGGGCTTGGATTGAAATGCAGACTGGACAAGAAATGTCCGATGAAATAATCAAATTTTTAGAAAATGACAAAACTTAAATTTCTCTTTCAGTCATTTGGACTTTTCAAAAAATTGGAGTTCCAAAAACCATATAATTACGACATAAACGATTATACTAATTCAAAAGAAAAACAATTAGAATTACATAAGGCATATTTAAAAGAGATTGAAAATGAAGAAAACAACAGATTAAATGTAATTGAAAATAAAACTTCACAATTAATCGCTCAAACTGGACTAATATTCTCTTTATTAAGCTTGTTTATGCCATTCATCATTGACAAGGTTTTAGATTTCAACCTATACCTTAAAATCCTATTTATAGTTGTTTTGGCTCTTGCCTATTTATTCTACATTCTTACAATAAATAATGCGCTTAAAAACTTTAATGTTAAAAACTTCAATTACGGTAAGAATTCACCAAATTCTATTTTAAGCAAACAAGATGTAAGTGTCAAAAAGTTTCTAAAGATGGAGATAAAAGACTCTCTTTTTACAATAAACAATAACATTTCCATTAACAATGTAAAAGCTACAAATCTCATAACAGCTTATAATTCATTTAGGTATGGAAATATATTCACATCAATATTAGTAGTGTTTTTATGTGCCTCATTATTATTTATTAGTTCAAAAACAGAAGAAATTAAAATAGAGAATCCAATTGAAATAAAACAATTTGAAGAGTATATTGAGACATTAAAAGAACAGAATCTGATTTTAAAAGAGCAATTAAAAACGGAAAAAAAAGACACTATTGTGAAAAGCACTACTGGCAACAAAGTACTGTGGTAAAAAACAAATGAAATTATGAAACAAATATTTACAATTCTATTTTTCTTTCTATTCTTATTTTCATTTGCGCAAACAAATCCAAATCACGTTTATGTTAGTGGATATTATAGAAGCAATGGTACTTATGTAAAGCCTCATTATCGAACTGCACCTAATAGTACTAATAGAGATAATTTTTCAACCAGAGGAAATACAAACCCATATACAGGGCGAGCTGGATATATAACACCTGACAATAATACATCTTCAACTTATACACCAAGCACATATTCAACTACTACTACAAGTTATCCTAAAACCACATATAACACCACATCATCGAGTACATCAAACAGTTCATATAATTCAAGTACAATTTATACGACTACAAGTTCTTATGGTCAATTATGGAGAACACCATCACAATACGATGCAATTCGTCCATTAAAAAAAGGTAGTAATGTTAAAGTAATTGAATATGACAACGGATTTTATAAGGTAATATCAAACGGCACAGTTGGGTATATAAATGATATTACTATTAATGAAAATTCTTCAATGAAAAAACTAAAAAATTCAGAAGAAAAATACTCAAATAATGATGTTAACAAAGCAACAGTAAACGAGATATTTGACATAGATGTATCAAAAATTTACGCTTTACCAAGTAAATACGTTTCTGCAAGAAAAGCCAATTTGAGATTAGGACCGACAACAGTTACAAATGTGCTAACTACAATTGAGCGAAACGAAAAAATCCGAATAATTGACAATTCAACTTATAGCTCTTGGACAAAAATCATAGTAGAAGTGGATGATGGATTTTTCATAGGATTTTTAAGTAATAGTCTAATATCTAATAGTAAAATTACCGAAAGCAACCAAAAAGATAGCCCGACCTCTGTCGTTAAGAGATTTTTAAAATATTTGGGCGATGAAGAATTTTATAGTGCATTTTCATTAACTAATAATCCAAGCTGGAATAAAAATGGTGGTTACAAATGGTTTTCATCAACGGATGCTTATGGTGGAATTGATTACGTGACTGTTTACGAAGTAAGACTTGAAAATGCTTTTGATGACCAAGCAGTTGTTTTTGCTGATTATTATGCAAGTGACCCTTTGCACACTTCAAGAAGATGGAAACAAATACTTATTTTAGAATATCAGTACGGAAAATGGAAAATAGTGAGAACCAAATTAGCAGAATAGCACTACACACAACAAAGATGTATATAAAAAATAGGCGAAACAGTAATAAATAAAAGAGTTGTTTCTTTCCAACGCTCATATATGCCTGAGGAAATCCGTAATTAAATTTACTGGAAATGAAATAAATTACCCAAATTGAATTATGATGAATATATAATCCGATGCTAAAAAAATAAAAAGAATGTCAAACACGCACGACCCAATCAAGCAAATAAAATTTTTAAGCCAATCATTATCAAATGATAAAAAACCATTGTCTTTTTTCATTTCTGCTGGTTGTCCTTTGGGAGTGACTATGCCTGAAGGCGAATGGCCTTTAATTCCTGCCATAAAGGAATTAAGTCAAAAAGTAAACGCAGAATTAATAAAAGAAGGAAAAGAGGAATTGAGGTATAACGATTTCATAGAAGAAATTAAAAAAGATTCAAAAGACCACGAAAATATAGAATTAGTATTGAGCTTTGCTCGCTCTTTAAAAGATGTATCTCTTGGTGGAGAAGCTAGAGGATTTACAAATAAAGAGCTAATTGAAATAGAGAAAGAAATTTGCTCATACATCGCTGAATTGATAAATGTTGAACTTCCAAAAGACATAACACCATATCATAAATTTGCATCTTGGATAGCATCTATAGATAGAGATAAGCCAATAGAAATTTTCACAACAAATTATGACCTCTTAATTGAGCAAGCTTTGGAGGAAACCTATGTTCCATATTTTGACGGTTTTGTTGGTGCTCGTAATTCATTTTTTGACCTTCGTGCAATAGAAAGCAATTCTATTCCTCAACATTGGACAAGATTATGGAAAATCCACGGTTCTTTAAATTGGTATCAGTCTAAAAACGCAGTCCATAGAAGTACAGGAAGTAACATACAAGACCAAGAGTCACATTTGATATTTCCATCTCATCTAAAATATGACCAAAGTAGAAAAATGCCATATTTAGCGTTGATAGACCATTTAACAAATTCTATAAAATCAGAGCCTGCAATTCTTTTAACATCTGGATATTCATTCAATGATGAACATATAAACGATGCTATTCTTAACGCATTAAAAGCAAATCCAACTTCAATTGTAATTGCATTACTATTTGGTAATCTTTCAGATTATCCAAGAGCAGAGGAAATAGCAAAACGCAGACCTAATATTAGTCTTTGGGCTTTTGATGAGGCAATTATCGGAACAAAAAAAGGAAACTGGGAACCTAGTGATACTTTTGAAAAAGAAGATAATATTGCCGAAGTAGTTCATAGAATAGAAACTGATGACCCAGAAGATGCTGAAAACAAAATAATTTCGTGGAATCTAAAGTTAGGAGATTTCGCAAAATTAGGGGACTTTTTGCAAGAACTAGTTGGTAGTGAAATTGAAGAAAAAAAATGAAAAATCAAGCTACTTTTTTAGGAACAATTGAAGATGTTAAAGGTTCTAGCGTAAGAGTTCTATTATCGAATGAATCTCTATCTGGTTTAACATACATTGATGGACAAGGTTATAGAATTGGTCAAATAGGAACATTTATAAAAATCCCAATAGGCTTCACATTATTATACGGTGTCATATCTCAAGTTGGTGCAAGTTCAGTACCTGAAAACTTAATCGACCAGCAACCGTATGGAAATAGATGGATGACTGTTCATTTAGTTGGAGAAGGAACTACCAAAGGTAGTTTTCAACGTGGAATTAGTCAATACCCAACAATCGGTGATGAAGCACATTTAGTATCCGAAAAAGACTTGACTAAAATTTATGGAAAGGTTTCTGATGTAAATTACATTAAAATAGGGAACATAGCTAGTTCCGAATCTATTCCTGCCTTGTTGGATGTCGATAAACTTGTTACTCGACATAGTGCAATTGTTGGTTCAACTGGTTCTGGTAAATCCAACACTGTTACTTCCTTATTGAAAGCAATTAATTCTGGAAACTACCCAAAAGCAAAAATCATATTAATTGACCCACATTCTGAATATCATACAGCTTTAAAGGATTATAGTAAAGTATATTCAATTGATGGAGATAACCCATTAAAAATCCCATATTGGTGTTTATCGTATAATGAATTGGCTCTGATTTTATTCGACAAAAAGCAATCGACAGATATGACACAAGATTTAAGGTTTCAACAAGAGATTTTAAAGCAAAAAATAGAATTATCATCTAAACTTAAATCTGGAGTAATTGCAGAAAATCAAATAACTGTTAATTCACCAATCCCATTTGACTTAAAGAAAATTTGGTATGAACTGTATATAGAAACTTTTGCCACAGTAAACACAAAAGGAGATTTATCAACTATTGCCTATCAAACAGACGCAGATGGCAATGAATTAAAAGGTAATAAGGACACATTAGAATTACCCAAATTTCAACCACCAGGAAATGGAGGAAGTGCACCATTTATTTATACCCAAAACAAATTATTATCATCATATCTTAATAAGTTACGAGGAAAACTTTTAGACAATAGAATTGATTTTATTTTCGATACAACTGAATATGATGGTGTCAAAAAAGATTTAGATGACCTTTTAAGTGAGTGGATTAATCACGATAAGCCGATAACAATACTTGATTTAGGCGGAATACCTTTTGATGTTATGGATTTAGCTGTTGGTTTAATTTCAAGACTTTCTTACGAAACTATGTTTTGGGGAAGGTTTTTAGATGGTATTGGAAGGCAAAGTGTAAATTCCTGTAAAGTTGACCCACCCATTCCTGTTTAAATTGAGCATAGTAAAACAGGTTCTAAAAAGAGCAGTTTTGTGCTTATAAAAATATAAAATTTATCATTGTTTTTTTCTTTTTTTTCTCATGGATTCACCTT
>NZ_JBSXNL010000056.1:0-44047 GCF_056857615.1 Galbibacter sp. L-19 | reverse complement strand
TTAGAAATAAGGTTTCTACTTCCTTGTAAATCCTAGGATTTACTGGCGTCAGCAGACACTCCTGATTTCTGCTCAAAAGTCTTGACAGAACCTACTGCTTTTATAAGTGCTATGCACGCAAGAAGGCAAACAAACACCCCTTAAAATGTTAGCTTATTAATAGGATGAATCTTTTAAATGAAATACTGAACACTATTTTTTAGTCTAGTGAAAAATTCAAGAAACTTCATTGCTAAAGAACTTCACTCAAAGGCTTGCAGACAAAGGGCATTTAGTAACCTTTTAAATTTTTTAATTATGAGTACTTTAAAAAATCAAGTGCAACTTATCGGAAACGTAGGGCAAGAACCACAAGTAACCGTTTTAGACAATGGCAAAAAAGTAGCTAGAATTTCCCTAGCAACTAATGAGAACTTTAAAAACTCCAAAGGAGAAAAACAAACCAATACCGATTGGCATCAACTTGTTGCCTGGGGGAAAGTGGCTTCTCTTATCGAAGACTATGTATTTACGGGTAAAGAGATAGCCGTACAGGGAAAACTATCCTCACGTTCCTATGAAGACAAAGAAGGCGTAAAACGCTATGTAACCGAGGTTATCGTCTCAGAGATTTTATTTCTTGGTGGAAACCAAGCAAGTTAAAAAGCAATACAGCAGGTCCCCCGACCTGCTGTATTTAACTATTTCGGATCAATTTAAAATTGAATAGTTATGTTAAACAAAGTTAATGAAATTCAACTCTCGTATAAAGAAAGTTTTTTGACCAGTTGTGAAACAACTATTTCCAGTAGTAGCAAAGCTGCTGCTATTCTTTTACAATCCTTTGATATGAATACCATCGCCTTACAAGAGACTTTTAAAGTCTTATTGTTAAATAATAGCAATAAGGTAAAAGGAATCTATACGCTTTCCATAGGTGGTATCACGGGCACTTTAGTGGATATTAGAATTTTATATGCTGTAATTCTAAAAAGTTTATCTACAGCTGTAATTTTATGTCATAACCATCCCAGTGGCACACTAAAAGCCAGTGAACAGGATAAAGAAATTACACAAAAAATCAAAAAAGCAGGTTCGTATCTTGATGTGAAAGTATTAGACCATATTATTTTAAGCCCCGATGGGAAGTACTTCAGTTTTGCAGATAATGGTTTGTTATAAATTGAATTTTAAAGTATACTATAATGGTCTATTTGAATTACAATAACCTCGATAACGAAACCCAAAATCGGTTGCTTTCCATGTCCAAAAAAGATGTGGAAAATCGATTTGGGAAACAATTAAAGAACTACGCTAGGGAACACTATGTGAGTTATGAATCCCTATTGGAAGAAGAAGCGATACGAAATCTATACAATTATAAGTATGTTTTCAATATCTAAATAGCAAATAACACCAATCACGCCCATCCATTATGATGGGCTTTTTTTATGGGTAATCCCTTGAAATGAGTATCTTTAAAACATAAGGCAACAGCCTTTTTGGTCATAAAAATAGGTTCGTTTTGACAGCTTTCCAAACGAACGATTTGACTTTCCTTATATGACCATATCACACAATTGAAATAAGACACCCACCTTGGTGGGATGTATGAATTTTGTCCCTGCGGGACAAAAAGGAGTAGCAAGAGGATAACACGCGTTGCGGTGTTCCGATTTGTTTTTAGATTTTAATTAATTGATTATCAATTAATTAAAAACAATTTAATTGTGCTGATTTCCAGGGGTTTGCAGCAAAACCTCTGAAACCCATGATAAACAGGTAATTTTTTGCAGCAAAAATGAAGAAATTTTCAACATATGGCTTTTCTGGAATCAATGTCAAGAAAGATATTGCCGAGCGCTTTCGGGCATTTTCCAAAGAAGTTTCCAAATCACATTCGGAAACCTTAGAAGCCATGCTTAACTTTTTTAAGTGGAATAACCTTTCTCCAAATGAGAATCTTGGAGTGAAAAAGGATGATACCAAAAAACGTATTAATGCCCTGATAGCCATCATTCGAAACATTGAAAAAGAGCAAACTCTACCCACCAAAGCAATGTTGGATATTTTATTTCAAGAGGTTTCTCAAATGGAATCCCACAGTAAACAATGGAAAGAACAGGAGGGAAGATTTGATTTTGGTACTCCCGAACTCTTAACCAGAGATGCCGAATTAGAACATTACCGAAATCGTTATGAGCAGATGCAAAAGGAACTGAGTCACTATAAAAATAGGGTAGAGGAGCTATGGAATCAATTAAACTATGTAAAAGGAACTTTTGGAAAAGGATATCATAAACTGGATATGGATAAAAATGAATTGGAAAACTTTAAAAAATCGTTGAATCATGTACATCACCATTACCGCACAAAGTCTTAGTGGGAATTTTGGACAAAGTGCAGCCGCTTTTGTGGATTATCTCGAAAAAGAGAATGAAGGGAAACCCATGCCTGAACTAGAACAGTTTTTTGATCAACATCATAACGAGATATCCGCAGAAGAGGTTATCAAAGAAATTGATAGCAATACAGCTAAACTTAAAAAAACAGAGCCCAAATTTTATTCCATTACATTGAATCCAAGTCAGCGGGAACTTAAAGCTATTGGGGATGCTCCTGAAGCTTTAAAACAGTACACTAGAGAAGCTATGAAAACCTATGCTAAAGCCTTCAATCGGGAAATTGACGGGAAGCCAATAAGTATTGATGATATTAAATATTATGCTAAAGTGGAACGACAACGTACCTTTAAAGAAACCGATAAACAGATTCGGGAAAATCAACCCTATGCCTCTCAAATATTAGAGTTGAAACAGGATATTCGACGGATTGAGCGAGGAGAAGTGCGAGGAAATATTAAAAAGCTTCAAAGACAGATCAATCATCTAGAACAGAAAGTACCACATCAATTGAATGGAAAACGAATTGTTCCTGGGATGCTCAAACCAGGTCCTCAAAGTCACATTCATATTATTGTTAGCCGTAAAGATACATCAAACTGCTATAGCCTTTCTCCAGGCAGTAAATACAAAGCTTCTGAAGTGGAAATGAACGGCAAGATGGTGAAGCGAGGTTTTGATCGGGATGCATTCTATAAGAATGCTGAAAAGACCTTTGATACTTTATTTAATTACAACAGAAATTATGTGGAGCGTTATAAAGCAAGAAAAACCTTTTTAAAAGACCCGAAGCTATACTTTTCCACTATTACAAAACTCCCCACCAACGAAAGGGCTATGGCATTTAAATTGTTACAGAAAACAGGAGTGAATACTTCGTTACTCCAAATTCCAACAAACAAGCTCCAACTTACCATGAAAGCCATCAATACACTGAAAAAGGGGATTGGTAAAGCGATTGAATCCGGATCTATTGGCATATGAATTGGGAATTTGAACATATCATCATTTATATTGTTTGTCCTAGTTTATTTGTAGGAGCAGTAATATATGGGCTGTTGTCAAGTGAAAATCAAGTCCGAATCAATAAGAAATATAAGGTTCGTTTCAAACTGAAAAACGGTAACTTTAAAATTGATAATATCCGAAGAGGGGCTTCTGTTATCGGTTCAGCAGGGAGTGGAAAAACGGAAAGTGTCGTGTATAATTTTTTGCAGCATTTTAGTCAGCATGGGTTTTGTGGAGTCATCCATGATTATAAAGATTTTGAGCTCACTGAAATCGCCTATCCGCTGTTCAAAAACATGGAAATGCCTTTTTATACCATTGCCTTTGATGACATTCATTTTCGAGTAAATCCCATCGCTCCTCATTATCTGCCAAACGAAGAAAGTGTCAATGAAGTCTCCCGAGTCCTTATGGAGAACTTATTGGAACAGAACCTTTCTGAAAACACTGGAAGTAACAAATTTTTCTCTGATGCCGTGGAAGGGCTGCTCAGTGGCATGATATGGAAAATGAAAACAGCGTACCCTGATTTATGTACCTTACCTCACATCATAGCTTTATTTCAAACTATTAACACCAAACAATTGGTAGCTTTATTACAATCCGATCTGACATCCCGAAGTATGGCAAGTGCCTTTATAAGTGGCATCGAATCAGAAAAACAAACCGCTGGAGTAAAAAGCACCCTAGCTAATGCCTTTAAAAAAATTAGCTCCAAAAAACTGTTTTATGTATTGTCCAAAGATGAAGTACCGTTGGATATTAATAATCCAGAACATCCTGCTGTGATCTCTCTTGTGAATAACCCTAAGTATGATTCAACATATTCGCCTGTTATTGCTATGATTATGCATACGATTATTAAACAAATGAGTCTGCGGAATAAAGCATCCTCTTTTTTGCTCATGGAAGAAGCGCCTACTTTGAAGCTTCCCAATATGCATAGAATTCCAGCTACTTTACGGGCTTATGATATTTGTACCGTCTATGTGATGCAGGATAAAGTTCAAAACGATCTGCTGTATGGGGATAAAGCAAGCAAAGCAATTTTAAGTAATTTATCCTACCAGTTTTTTGGTAAGGTGAATGACCCAGATACGGCTAAATATTATGAACGTTTTTTTGAAATTATTAAAACAACAACCCGAAGCATTAGTAAAAGCAGCGGGATGAGTTTTGAAAGTCGCATCACCAAAGGAGAACGGGAAGTATCTAAACGTAGAGCAGAAATATTCTTTAAATTAAAGCAAGGGGAATTTATCGCCTTTGCAGATGGGAAGGATAAAAAGGTGTGTTTTAAATTACAGCCTATTATAAAAGAAAAGCCTAATCAGGAACAGCAGGTATCAGAAACAGACCTGATTATGCATTTTCAGAAAATCCATAGGGAAGTGCAGGCTATTTTTAAAGGGGCTTAAAACGTAGTGCATTTAGAACCTCAATTTATCAAGTTTATTCTTGTCTGCCTATAATTTAAAATGTATTAGAGAGCTTTTAATTTCGTTCTTTTTTATTGGGTTAACTTGTGTTTGACTTGCGAACAATTCCCACTGAGAAACTGCATGATTTACCTGCTCAATGATCCTTTTGGCATTTTTAATGTTCATAGATTTAGCAACAGATAAAAAGTCAGTTACTGTAATGTTCTTTCTTTTCCCATTGATGCTTAATGCATGTTGGCTTACCCATATACTATCTGGTCGATAGGCATGGCAAATATCATAAGCCGGTGCTAATTGCCAGGGTTCTTCTTTTTTTAATAAGAATGAGAAATTTTTGGTGTGATCATCACAATTTCTTGCCAATACATTGAACACCATTCTTCTATAAAGCTCTTCCGCATCTGAATAAGGAAGTCTTAGCTCTCTCATGGTTTGGAATAGTTGTTCGTAGCTGAAACTATTTACCTCGTTAAAATCGTAATGTTTTAAAGCGCAGAAAGTTTGAATATGGTGTTTGGTATTGTTATCCCTATCAAAGCGCTTGGTCATGAAATGAGCCCTGCCATTTTCTTCTAATAACTCACAAGGCATCATATTAATTCCGGCTTCTTTTGCCATCAGATAATAGGCCATTTCTACTCGGCCGTAACCATGCGAATCACCCAATTGAACATCACTTACGCCATCCAGTTTAATGAGCCAATGCTCAAAGCCCTTGGGTACATTGGTTTGTCCGGAACGTACTTCGTTAGTTTTTTCGTTATAGGCTATTACGGCTTTTGGTCTTGCGCCACCAGCCGACGTGCCAATTGTAATAAGTTGTTTTATGGCTTGCTCTTCATCTTTTTTTATATTGGTGCTGAAAGCTTCACGATTTTGGAGCATTTTTTTAGCGATAGTGACCAAGTTATCAAGCTCTATTTTAGTTGTATTCGCTTTGGATTTTAGTGTTGTTGGTTCAAACTCTAGTGCGCCCATTCCTCTGATTCCTATAAAACATAATTGTTCAACAGGGTTCATGCTGTTTTCTGGACGACCTTGCTGTGCCAAGAAAACATTGATTAATTGATTACCATATTTGTCGGGGAGTACATCAGCTAATAACCCTGGCAGACCTTTAAATGTGTTAAAGGCGCTATTCTTCGTAGGTCTGTTTTCCGGGAATGAAAAAATTCTTGATCCAGAAGTTGTTGGTATTTTAAGTGGGGACAGTTCCCATTGGTGATGAATAAATTTGCTGTCGTATTCAAAAAACCCTAATTCTTGTTTTTCGTCCCAAGCTACAGCACCTACAGTTTCTCCCCAAATTTTTACAAAGGCTGTTTTTACCATTCTAGTTCGTTTTCGTTTTGTTGTTTGTTTTTATGTCGTATCCTTTGTTTTTCTGCATGTTCTTTCTTTGCCAAAGCGATTGGACTAATGGGTTCAGTTATTGTGAATGCATCCATGATGTGTAATACGTTTAATGCCCTAAGTACCTGAAGCAAAGTGGACACGGTAACGGTCTCGCCGCGTTCTAATAAACTTAAGGTCGACCGGCTAATATTAGCTCTGTTTGCGACATCCTGTTGAGTTAATTGCTGTTTTATGCGGTGGTGTTTAATAAACTGACCTATGGTTTTGCTTAATACATTATCACTACTAGCATACCAATTATTTTCTAATTTATCATTCATTATAATGCTTTTTAGTTTTTAACGCATGAATAATCATTCAAATATAATGAAAAATAATGAAATAATAGATTAGTTATTTATGATGAATCATTCATTAAACTATTTTAAGTTATTTAATGCATCATATATCATTCAATTTTATTGTTTTACATTAATTAATATATTTATTCTTCATCGGAAAATTGAACTATGCAATTAAGGTTTCAGATACTGAACCTCCAAGAAGGGGGACCTATTTGGGCATAAATGTATATATATACATATAGTTTTGATTTTAATTAAAAAATGATATAAATCCAATCCAAAAAGCAACAGATAACTGAAAACTGCGACTGCACATTGAAAACATGAGACCATTAAGTCAAAACCGTCTTTAGAATATGGAGGTGAGTGACATGCGTTTGAAGAAGGCGTAAAGCTTCAGTTGTTTCAAGTCCATTGGGAGGAGTTTTGTGGGGTGAGCCTTCAAGTGTATATTTTAATTTATCAACTTAATTGCTCCAGTATTTATATCAAAGCCATCTATTATAACCACTTCTTTAATTTTAACAAATTTTTTTCTCAATTCCAGTAAATTTCTAATAATGTTATATTTAAAATCTTTATCATTTTGTATTTTTGAGTAAGACATAAATTGGTTTAATATATTTATTGAAATAAAAATTGGTAATATTTCAATATTATATCTATCACTTATATTTTTAAATGCCTTTGTCAAATTTCTTCCATCATCATAAAAAATACAAATTTTTAAAATCAACGGAAAGTGTTGTGTTTTAGATACAACATATTCATTATCAATTTCACTAGGGGTTTTTATTATAATCTCTTCAGCTGTATTTAATTGTTTTATAGCTTTAACGATAGCATCATTAAATTTAGTCTGTTTAGTACTTAATGTGTATTTCGATTCAATAATTAAAATTGCGTTATTGTAGATAATTAAAAAATCTGAAAACTCTTCTTTATTTATTTTTTTTAATGATGAAAATAACTCAAGGTTTGGTTGATAAAATTTAGAAAGAATGGTTCTGGTTGAAAACTCCTGATTATAACCATGCGTGCCATTTTTTAAATATTCATTGTAATCGAAATATGATTTATTATTAATTAGATTTCGTTCCCAAATCTCATTTTTATCAGCATCAATATAAATAACTTTTTTATCGTATAAGAAGTTAAAATTGTCACACAGCGTAATTTTAAATTCTCTATCTTCATTTTCGATCCATTTAGTAAAAATGTTAATGGAGTTATTTTTATTAAATGTTGAATTTACTATTTGATAATTTGCTTCATTTAGGATTATTAACCTAAAGCTTGTCGATTGAATTAAATCAATGATAATTTTTTCAAAATTTTCAAATCTATTATCTAATTCACTAAAACAATTTCCTCTATAATAAAGCGGGTTATCTTTATTATCTATTATATATAAAGTTACTAGCATTTCATTCTTTGTTAGTAATAAAATTATAGGACATCCTCTTACTAACGCGTCGATTGAACCTGTTGTTGTTTTAATAGACAGGACTACTTCGTTATTTGAATCATAACTTAAAATAAACCCTTGAGATAATTGATGAACTTTTTGAAGTGTTTCTTTATTGTAATTGTGGAAGTGCATATTGAATTATTGGTTTTAAATTCAAGACTATTTGATCATAGTGTATAATAAATGGATTATTTATTTTGCTCCCATTCTAGATCTTCTATTTTCCAAGTGTATTTTTTTACTTCATCAGCAACTTCTTTCAAAGCTTTATCATCATCAACCGACATTAATAATTCATCACTTATTTTATAGAGCGTTTTATATGCATAAAAGGCTCGTTTCCTTAATAATTCAAATCGTTCACTAGAAACCGTTTTATCAACTTCTTTAAGATTCTCGTTACTCCAGTCGAAATCATTTTTTTTAAGTTCAAATTCCATTTCTAAGTGGTTTACAGCTTTAAATCCAAGATTAATTGCTACTCGTTTAGAATTCAAATAATTTTCTTCCCCTATCGAAGCTTCTTCTATAGTTATTCTCTGAACCTCTCTGTCATCATAAAAAATATAAGGAAGAATAGCTCCTTGCAAAGCTTTTGTTAAATAACCCTTTTTTCTATAATTAGGCATCATGTACCAATGTAAATCTCGATACATATCCAGTACAGCTCCGATATATTTATTGGATTCATTTTTTATAAAGTAAAATTGATATGAATGAAAATTACCGACAATAGCATCTGTCGCCTTGGGTTGTTCTGGCCATACCTTAGCAACATACACATTCGGACTGATTTTTCGCGTAAAAATAGATTCGTTCGCCTTTCCAGCATTTAACCGATTGATATATTTTCGAATTTCTTTTTCTGTCATTTTTATATAGTCTATTGAAATTCGTTATCAATTTCTTCTATCATTTTAAACAAATCCTCAGAATTATTTTTTAGTGCCTGTATAAATATCCGTAGTTCATTTTCATCTTCAATTTTATCTCGGATTAAAGCCATATCAAGTCTATTAATAATGTATTCTAATTGGTTTAAAGTGTCTTCCATTCCTGGTAAGGCATTTATTTTAATATACCTTTTCTCTACTTCTGTTTTTATTTCGCATATTGTTTCCTTTATAGTCTTAAAATTAGCTTCAACTAAAGGACAGTTTTTGTGAGAGTGTTCAAATAGTTTTGAAATGTGATAATGGTATGTGTCTGGTATAACACTTTTAATTTCAGCTCCTTTAAATTTAGACTTATGATTTTTAAATTCCTCTTTTAGTTTATTCATAGTTTCTGAAATAATGCTTTTTAATAAATCGGCTTGAGAATTTATACTGTCAATTATATTAATGTCCTCAAATTTTGATTTCTCCCCTGTTTTTGGGAAATAAGAAGCTAATGTAAAACCACCCTTAGATATTGAGGATCTACCAATAAGATGGAAGGAATTATCATTTCCTCTTTTTGTTGGATGTCCGATAGAATCATTGCGGTGTTCTCTAATTTTATAAAGCTCTGGATACTCTGTTTTCCAATTTATTGACTTATTAAATAGTGCTGTTAATAAATTATTTAAAGCATCTTGTTGCAGATTAATAGCTTGTAGGATTCCATAAGTAAAAAGATAGCCACCGTTATATGGACCAAACTCTTCTAAACTTAAATAATAATTCATAGCCTCTTGTGTATCGTCGAATGTGTCCAATGAAGCCCAAATTTTGTTCCACCGTACTTTATCCTGGAAAATCATTTGTCGTTTCCATGGGTGATTTAAAATAGTCCTAATTTCTTTGGTATATTCTGTGGGCATTTTTATTAAGGCTCAAAATGTAAACTAAAGATTGTAAGGTAATAAATAACCTTCAATTTTAGTTACGGAAAACCATAACCCTATAAAACAAAAAAGCCAACTAAGAAAAGTAACATGCACGGAGATATATGTTTTGCGTACTAATTTTCTTTGTAGAAATTTCTGTTTCCTTTTTTGACTGCTTTTAAGTGTCTCCCAAGAATTGATGAAACATCTTTTGAAGCAGCATCGAAATTATAGTCCTCTTTTAACTTTATGACTACTTCCCTTGTGGTTTTTGGAGTTTTAAAAAAGCCATTTTTAATATATGCTTTAATTCTATATGTTAATCTAGATTTTTCTCTCCTTTGAGGAGAAAGCTTGCGTCTAGGCATTATTTTGATATCAAAATCTAATATCTCCTTAGGATGAATATCAATAGCTAAGCAAACTTCCACAAAATAAGAGAAATATGTTTCAGATCCATTCTCTATGTTTGAAATTGTATTGTAAGTGAATCCCGTCATTTCAGCGACATCTTCTATCTCTAACTCCTTAATTTTTCTTTGGTCTCGGATTCTTTTACCAATTATTGACAGTAATTTTTCATTCTTATATCTCATCACATGTCAAATTGACAAATAGATGTAACGATAAAAAATAGTTTCAAATGAAATTTTGTCGTTTTTAATATAATTGCGTATATTTGATATTAGAAATATATTTGCAATTCTTCAAATAGAAAATATTAGAAGCAATTGCTTTGAATCTCGAACGGAAAACTGGTACTTTTTAGCAACGAGATGATAAGTAAGATGCTCACGTCTTATGGCGTGGGCTCACTTATTGTTGCATGGTATACCAGTACCGCCGTTCAATAAGCTGAGTTCCATGCCTTTTTATATTTATAATTTAGGCTTACTCAACTATTCTTAGCATAGGTTTCTTGGTTAATAGAAGCGTTGCTTTAATGCATGGTTTTAAAATATGACAAACCAAGTAAAGAAATGTATCAGGAATAGAGGGTTAAATATTACCAAGGCACAGTATAATGAGGCCTTTACGGTATACCATATCCTTTATCCTAAAAAACCAAAGTGTCCTATTTAGGATACTCATTTGTTACAGGAGTGACGTTATAATTTAGGTTAGGTTATTGCTTGTCGATGTTTATTATTGAAGTAATAGACATCTTAGCTTTACTGTGCCACGGTACTTCATTACATTTTTTCTCCTGTAATTAATCACTACACATATTTCATGGTATCCGGCCATGTGACGAAATCTTTTGAAATTAAATAATAATCCTTACTGAGGTAAGGGGGGTGCTATGTATTTATTTAAAACAATTGCCTATGGAATAATTATTTGAATTAGCTGGGTATATCAGGTGGGTGTAAATCCTGTGTCTTTATAGGTAGCCTGCCTAGGTATACTATCATAGCTAGTATGGATAAACTATATAAACCTAATTGGCTATGATAATAATGAAAAGTTAACAATCAATTAAAAGCCGTTTATATATGTCAAAAAGAAACCCTCCAATCACTTTGACGGGTTACTGGAGGGCAAATTCAATTAAAACGAAGTTTAATTAAACGTATTCAAAATTATGAAAAATACCTTTTTAAACAAGGTAAAAGGACTGCTTATTTACTCCCTTTATGTAACCTTGACGCTCTTGACAATGCATACTTGGGCACTACCTATTTCTAACAATATAAGCCTTACAGTTATACAACAGCAAATTAAAGGTAAAGTTGTTGATAAAAATGGCATTCCTATAGCAGGAGTTAGTATTCAAATTAAAGATTCGAATAAAGGAAGTGTGTCAGACTTTGATGGTAGCTATACCATAGAAGCGGCAATCTCAGATATTTTAGTTTTTTCAGCCTTGGGCTATGAAACACAAGAACACCTTGTTGGCAATCAAACCACCATTAATATGACACTTAAAGAAGATGTAACAGCTTTGGGTGAAGTGGTGGTAAATGCCGGGTACTATACGGTTTCTGAGAAAGAACGAACTGGAAATATCTCTAGTATATCAGCTGTTGATATAGAAAAACAACCTGTCAACAATCCTTTGGGAGCCATGCAGGGCTATATGCCTGGTGTTAATATTGTTCAAACCACCGGAGTGCCTGGCGGTGGCTATGATATTGAAATCCGTGGAAAAAACTTTATAAACGGAAATACTGAACCTTTATTTATTATAGATGGTGTTCCTTATGGAGCTAGTTCCTTAGGTGCAGGAGAACTAGCGGGGGAAATTAATGGTGGAAATATTAGTCCGCTTAATGCCATTGATATGGCGAATATTCAAAGTATTGAAGTGTTAAAAGATGCGGATGCCACCGCAATATACGGTTCCCGTGGGGCTAATGGTGTCGTATTGATTACTACCAAAAAAGGTCAGTCCGGAAAACTAAAAACACAAGTAAATATAAGTAGTTCTCTAGGACATGTTACGCATTTTCTGGACTTAATGAATACAGAACAGTATTTGGAAGTACGTAGAGAGGGTATCATTAATGATGGTTTTGAGAACTATTTAAGTGACCCCTCATTCGATTTTGCATGGCCAGACCTAAAGTCATGGGGTCAAAACAGGTATACCGATTGGCAAAAAGTACTCATAGGCAATACAGCTTACAGAAACTTAGCAACTATTACCCTATCGGGTGGTAGCGAACAAACCCAGTTTAACATGGGTGGAAGTTATCAAAAAGAAACTACTGTTTTTCCTGGCGATTCAAGATATAAAAAAATATCAGGGTATAGTACATTGAGCCATCGTACCTCAGATGATAAGTTTAAAGCAACCGTTTCTATCAATTACATCCTTGAAGACAATAATTTACCACGAGCAGATTTAACGCCTAAAGCTTATAAATTACCTCCAAATGCTCCAGCATTATATACTGATGAAGGTGAAATTAATTGGGAGAATAATTCATGGGATAATCCCATGGCATCATTACTGGAAGAATATAATGCACAAATAGCCACTATTATGACAAATGCCAATATTTCATACAACTTTGGTTCTGGTGTGTCGTTTAAAACTAACTTAGGCTATACAGATTACAAATTAGAATCCGATAGAATATTACCTAACACTTCTAGAAACCCAAGTTTTGGTTTTACTCCTGAGCAAAATTCATCAATTAATACCAATCAATCAAAACGTACCTCTTGGATTGTGGAACCGCAGTTGAGTTGGGATTCTAGTTTTGGTAAAGCAGCATTGAATATTCTTGTAGGAAGTACATTCCAAGAACAAAACACCTCGCAATTAATATTGAGAGCCAGAGGATTTCCAAATAACAGTCTTATCTATAATCTTGCAGCAGCCAATTCTCTTGAAACATTGAGGGACGTGGATAGTGAATATAACTATAATGCACTTTTTAGCCGTATAAATGTGAATTATGATGGTAAGTATATTTTAAATTTAACGGGACGTAGGGATGGATCATCACGCTTTGGTCCAGGAAAAAGATTTGGAAATTTTGGAGCCATTGGTGCTGCTTGGTTATTTTCTGAAGAGTCTTTTTTACAAAGCCTTAGTTTTTTAAGTTTTGGTAAATTGAGAGGTAGCTATGGCAGCACAGGGAGTGACAACATAGGAGACTATAGATATTTAAATACATATAGTGTTACGGGTCAAAATTATGATGATGCAACTATTATTGAGCCTACAGGTGTATTTAATCCCGTATTCGGCTGGGAAACAAATCGCAAATTAGAAGCGGCTTTAGAATTAAGTTTTTTGAAAGATCATATTATTTTGAATACCTCATGGTATAGAAATCGTTCTTCTAATCAACTTGTGGGAATACCACTAGCCGCAACTACTGGTTTCTCGTCCATGACTGGAAATTTTGATGCTACGGTTGAGAATACCGGATGGGAGTTTGATTTTCGCTCAGTGAATTTTAAAAATTCTGATTTTAAATGGACAACCACTTTTAATCTTTCACTTCCTAAAAACAAACTCATTGCTTTTCCAGGCCTTGAATCATCCACGTTTTCTAACCGATATATCATTAGGAAGCCATTGACTATGGTACGTTTATACCATTCTTTAGGGGTTGACCCAGAGACGGGTCTTTATGAATTTGAAGATTATAATGAGGATGGTGAAATTCGCCCTTTAGACGATAAACAATGGATAGAAGACCTTGCCCCTAAATTCTTTGGGGGATTAGGGAATACATTAACATACAAAAACTTCACACTTGATTTTTTCTTTCAGTTTAAAAAACAAAAAGCGTATAACCAATACAGAGGAGCAAATTCTGCCCCAGGTTTTATGGAAAACAAACCGTCTTCTTTATTTGATAGGTGGCAAAACGTTGGTGACATCGCGCCAATAATGAAATCTACTGCATCCTTAATCTCAGTAGGCCCTACAAGAGGTTATTTCAGCGAAAGCAATGCTGTAATATCTGATGCATCCTACGTTCGTTTAAGGAATGTTACGCTTACCTATAAAGTTCCCAATACATTAACCAGAGGTTTAAACGCTAATGTATATATACAAGGACAGAATCTTTTGACCATAACAAATTATGATGGGCCAGATCCTGAGCAGGACTCTCAGCTTACACTACCACCATTACGCCAGATAACCCTTGGAGCACAATTAACTTTTTAATCTAAATATTGAAATCATGTTACATTCTACATATAAGCATAAAAAGAACTGGAACGAAATCCTAATTTTCATATTGGAATATAGATTTCAAAAATGGTTATTAGTCTTAATGACAACCATCACTCATTATGGATGTGAATCATTTGTCGATTTAGACCCTCCAAAAAACTTACTCGCTTCTGAAACAGTATTTGAAGATGTAGCTACTGTAAAATCTGCCATGGCAAACATCTATTTTAATATGCGTGATAACAGCCTACTTTCAGGAAGTTCAGGATTAAGTATCCATTTAAGTACCTATTCGGATGAATTAGATTATTATTTAACAAACGAGAATTATTTGCAGTTTTATCATCATACTATTACGGCTACCAATTCATATTCAAGTGCATGGTGGAGTGATACCTATAATCTAATTTATGCGGCCAATGATGTGATTGAAGGATTAGCAAATTCAACTGTATTAAATAGTAATGACCGTAATCACTATATGGCACAAGCCTTATTTGTTCGAGCCTATTTGCATAGTCTTTTATTACAGCTTTATGGACCTATACCATACATAAATACAACAGATTATATCGTTAATAATACGGTTAGTCGTGATACAGAGGAAGAAGTATATCAGTTCATTATTTCAGATTTAAATCAAGCGATCCAGCTTTTTGATGATAATCAGGTACATGAAGAACGTGTAGTTCCAAGTAAGATAGTTGCGAAAGCACTATTGGCACGAATTTACCTCTTTACTCAACAATGGGCACTTGCAGAAACCATGGCAAGTGAAGTTATAAGTGCTGGTGAATATCTATTAGAACCCGATATCACTACTGTTTTTTTAAAAGAATCTCGTGAAACCTTATGGCAATTCAAACCTAATGGAGTAAGCCACGAAAACACCTATGAAGCAAATCAATTTATTATTCAAATGATACCAGGTCAGACCTTCTCTTTCAGTGATTCCTTTTTGGAGTCTTTTGAATCTGGAGACTTGAGAAGAACGCATTGGGTTGGCACTTTTACTAGTGATGAAGGGGTGACCTTATTTTATCCTTTTAAGTACAAAGAAACATTTAATTCTACTGATGCTTCTTTAGAATACTCAGTTGTATTTCGATTAGCCGAGCAATATCTAATACGTGCTGAAGCCCGAACACATTTGGGAACTATTGCTGGAGCTCAATCTGATTTAAATATGATCCGTAATAGAGCTGGATTATCGAATACTACAGTAATGACTGAAAGTGATTTACTAACCACCATTTGGCATGAACGAAAAATGGAACTTTTTACAGAATTAGGACAACGCTGGTTTGATTTGAAAAGGACGAACCGAGGAGCTGAAGTTTTAAGTCAAATGAAACCTTCATGGAACGATACAGATTATCTGTTTCCTATTCCAACAGCAGAACTCGAATTAAACCCAAACCTACAACCACAAAATGATGGTTATTAATCCAAATATAATTATGAACATATTACAAAGAACTGTAAAGACTTTTTTACTGAGTATTTTAATTATAATAAATACAGGAAGCATTTTTGGGATGAACAGTAACAAGTATTCCTTTCACAAAAATGGGATGCATCAGAGCCAATTAGAGCGTATTTTTTTTAATGCTGAAGTAGTAGATGGAGAAGCTTTTGTGAACTTACCTATTACCGCACTAAATAAACCATTTTTATGGATACGGTATGACAATGACTTTTTTAAACATCAGTTTAAACATGTTATTTTTTCAAAGCACAAAAACTATGTGTCTTTAGAGTTACCACCAATTCAATCTGAAACAGGTGTTATCATCCCAAATGAAGGAGCTAGTACTAAAAACATTATTCTTGGCAGATTTCCGATTTTGGAAAATGGGAAGGATACAACCCATCTTCGTTTTAATATAACTAATTTATTATTTGATGAAGTGTTATGGGATGATAAAAATGAACAAGTCCTAAAGCAAAATTCTTTTGTAGATAACATCAATATGTATAAGGATGAACTGGTTATCCAAACCACACTAACTGTTGCTAGTAATGGTAAGAGTACAATATTAAATATTGATTTTGGTTTTTATCAATTACCAAAGCCAATGCATCCAAGACTTTTTGATCATCGTATGGGATTTTTTACAGAAAATCTAAGTAGTCAAATCAACCATAATACTACAAGCAGCATTGGTAGTATTGTTAGATGGCGTCTAGAAAAGAAAGATCCGGAAAAAGCGATTAGTAATCCCATAAAGCCTATCACTTTTGTGCTTTCACCTAAAATTCCAAAAAAATGGAGACCCTTTATTAAAGCTGGGATATTAGAATGGGAACCTGCTTTTGAAGCTGCTGGTTTCAAAAATGCTTTGGTAATTAAAGAATTGTCAGATGGAAGTACCATTGAGAATAATATTCACACATCTGTTGTTAGATGGCTTACAGGGAATCATATCAGAGGAAAAGAGGACACAAGTGGCTCCACAGTGTCTACGGTTATCGACTGGAGGTCTGGTGAGATTTTAAAAGCCGATATTTTGATTAGAACCTCCGCTCAAAATCTTTCAGATAATTACTTTATCAGGTGTGCACCTTTAGATAAAAGAGCGCAGCAATATCCTTTTCCAGATGAATTAACAGGTGAACTTATACAATTTTTAGTTGCTCATGAAACTGGACATGCCTTTGGTATAAAAGATTCGAATTATGGAGAATACAGCTATCCTATTGATATGTTGAGAGATGAAGGATGGCTAAAAAGAATGGGGCATACAGCAAGTGTAATGAGTTACACTAGGCACAATAATGTGGCTCAACCAGAAGATAGTATTTCTGCTCCATTACTCATACAAAAAATAGGCCCCGCTGATATTTATACCATAAAGTGGGGATATTCAAAAATTCAGGGAACAAAGGAGCAAGAGATATTTTTTTTAGAAAACTTAATTAGACAACAGGATACAGTGCCCTGGTATCGTTACAATATTTCACGATATGAAGTTAGAGGTCCAGGAACCACAGATGAAGTAGTCGATAATACAAATCCTGTCCAAAGTGCGACATTGGCTTTAAAAAACATGGAAAGGGTTATAAAATTGTTGCCAAAGATTAATTGCAACAAGAAAGATAATGCGCTTACTCAGAGACTTTATGATAAGACATTAAATCTATGGTATAATCAAATGCGACAAGTCATGTCTCTTATTGGAGGGTATACCATACAATACAAATCTGGAGGACAACTAGGCAATATTTTTACACCAATTCCCAGAAAAAAACAAATACAGGCGATGGATTTTTTACTTAATAATGCCTTTGCTGTTTCTAATTGGATTTCTTCTCCCGAAGTAGTTGAACGGACAGGATATACGCTAAATAATGATAAAATTTCCGCTAAACAAACACTATTGTTATTGGAACTCATTGGAGCATATAGAATGAGTAGATTGGAGTATATGGAGCAAAGAGAGGTGTATAATGGTCTAACCGATGAGCTTTTACTAAAATTACAATCAGCTTTATTTTCAGAGTCTAATCACACCGATAAGGGGACTGATTTTCGAAAAATTGAAATGCAGGCAATTTATGTAGATAAGCTACTTTCCATAATTGAAGAAGATAGTTTGAACTCTAAATTCAACAAGACTCCCTATCATTACAACCAGACAGCTAAAGGAAGGTTTAAAAACCTCTTAAATCAACTAAGAATAAGCATTGAAGAAAGTTTAAAATATAATAACACTCCAATGGTGCATGGGCATTTGTCTCTGCTCTTGCAACAAATTAATGATAATTTAGATTAAAAAAATAAACTTTAAATATTTGTTTTTGATTAATAATGAGAATGTGTTTATAAAATATAAAGGTGCCTTAAAATTTGAGGCACCTTTATTTTACAACCTAAAATTTATTGATTGTTTTCTTCTTTGTACAATCGAATTTCTAAGTCTTCATCAGCAAAGACTTCGTATTGATCATCATAGATACAATATTCATCTCCCTCTGTTGGGCAATTAACGCCTCCTGGTACTTGTTGTACTCCAAAAGTTGGATGCAAATAATATCCCGTTGTTATAACATTTTCCGCCTCTGTGGCAAATGCTAATCCAATTGCAAATACGATTGCAGCAATTGGTAATACTGATTTTAAAACTTTAGTTTTCATAAGTTACATGATTTTAATATTATTCCTACTCTATTCAGGGTTTTCGGAATCCCCTATCTATCCGGATATTTTTATTTGTTTTTTTTAAGTTCTGTTCCTATGGCTATGATTAATAAAACGATGCAAAAAAGATTGAATATCAGATGCTCTTTCCAACTCAATTTACTGATGATTCCACCACATGAGCAAGGTATGTTGGTATTTAGATTTAGGACGATTATGATGTAAACTGAAAATATTACCATTAAGATTAAACTGGCATATATACCTGCTAAACGTAGTTTAGGTAGCAGTAGCATTATGGTAACACCAATCTCAATCATAGGAATAAGCCAAACCAATAGATTCGCATACCCACCTGCTATAGGAGCTTGGCTTAATTGACCTCTAAAATCCTGAAAAATTAAAAACTTACTCACTGCTGCATAAACAAATAGTAACACAAAAAGCATACTAATGATTTCCGTAATTAGTTTTGTATGTTTTTGATGCCATTTCATGCTATTTATATCTGTTTGATAATGAATAGTATAAAATTAATAAGGTAGATTGATCCCTCTTGGATAATAATTGGTCTGTAAGGGATTAATTATCTTTGGATGAGATACTTGTGATTAATCTTTGGTAGCTCTAAGTACTTTTGGGCGATATCCATAGCGAATATTAAATTCCCTTGAAAAATGGGTGGAATTTTTAAAGCCTACCATTTTAGCAATTTCTTTAAATGATTTATTAGAATGTTCAACGATAACATGGGCTTTTCTAAGACGTTCTTCTTTTAAAAACTGGAAAACGGTCATGCCGTATAATTCTTTAAATCCTCTTTTTAGTTTAAATTCATTGGTACCAAAGGTAAGCGCCATATCTTTTAAAGTGGGTAGATCTTCATCTAGGTGATTTTTAATGTGTTCGCCTATGGCTCTTATTTTTTCTATATCAATTTGCTGAAGGACGCTTTGTTTTCTTTTATGTTTTTTGGGAAGGTATAGTCGGCTTTGTATTTTATTTTGTGTTCTTTCCTCTATACATTTTCGTGTTTGTACCATATCAAAACTGGTGATGATGGTTTTATCTTTTAGGAAAGTATCACTTGTACAATGAATGACCCTACAAAAAGCAGGAAGCTCTAATCCCTTTTGTGTTTTAAAGGATAGTTTTATAGTGTGCTCAGTCTCTAAAGAAGTTTTTATAGCCTTTTCAATAATTTTCCATTTCTCTTTTGATTCAGTAGTGATTACAGTATCAAAGGTTTTTCCGATGAGGGTCTCATACTCAAAACCTAAAAATGAATAGCTAGCTTTATTGATTTCCTCAATGCAAAAATTACGGTCTAAAACTAATAGTATTTGCGTAGTAAGCACATAAGAATCGTGAAAATTCACATAGCCTTGATGTAAAAAGGAATCTTTAATTTCTTCTGTTACCATGTTAACTAGTGCAGCCAGCGCTTCCAAGTCATCTTTGTGCTCCGTTCGTTCGATACGGGTAGAAAAGTTACCTTTGGACACTTCTAACAATTGGAGGTATATTTTTTCTAAACGGATATTATCTTCATTGGTACACATAAGTAATAGTTTTTATTGTATAAGTATTGGAGGGCGCCTATTGGAAATGTTAGCTAATAAATATTCAATTTGTAATATATTTTATCGGCTACGATGGATATCCATGAAGAAACGATAATGCTTCCTTGGTATCATTACATATTTTGGCAGGGATGGGAGGTGTATTTCCTTGGATATAAATCTCCGAAAAGATACGAGATAAGGGGTTTTCACAGACTAAGGCTAAAGCCTTAATAAAAATAGCTCCTTCACTAGCAAGATATCGGCGGGCGTTTTTGTCTATACTTTTAACACCTCTTGTATCACATAAAATAGGATAGGTTTTTCCTTTTTGCAGCTGCAACCTATCAGTTACTATTTGTAGGGCAGCGGCTAGATCAATGTCTACATCCTCTTTGTATTTGAAATAGAGAATGCCCTTTTGAATCCAGAAGGATGCAAAATTATTTTCAATATTCATAATAACTGGTACTTGTTTAATCTCCCCAAATTAATAATTTTTTGACAAATAGTCATTTTAACTAATAGATACTGGGTAATATTAATCTGAAAAGGATTTTTATTGGTCTGTAAGGGATTATTTTAACTGTATAGCGGGATTTGATCGTTTGAACTTATGAATTTTAATTAGTTTAAAGTGTTGATTATTAATATGCTCCAATGTGATGCATTCGTTAAACTCATAAAATTTGTTTCTGTATGGCTAAAATTAAACGCAACAATTTTCTGGATACTGTCGATGAAGTATTCACTGACGCAACAAAACAAGGGGTACTTCATTTATATGCAGATGGGGACGTATTTACTGGAAGAAAAATAAGTATCAAGGAAAAGTTATTGTTCCATTTTGGAACTACCGGATATCTAGGACTGGAACAGGATCAGCGACTAAAGAAAGCTGCTGCTGAGGCTATTTTTCGATACGGTACGCAATTCCCGTTATCTAAAACTTATATATCGCATCCTTTGTATCGTAGCCTAGAGGAAAAGCTTGGTGAAATGTATGGGCATCCCGTGATTATCACTAAAAATAGTAGCTTGGGACATATCGGAGTTATTCCAAGTGCCGTTTCCGATCGCGATGCCATTATACTCGATCATCAAGTGCATTGGAGTGTACAAAGTGCGGCAAAAACTTTAAAGACACGGAGCGTTCCCATTGAGATGATTCGACATAATAATCTGAATATGTTGGAAGATAAGATTAAAAAGCTCTCCTCAAAGTACAAAAGAATATGGTACATGGCTGATGGTCTGTATTCCATGTATGGTGATGAAGCACCTGTATTGGAACTGATGGAGCTCAGCAATAAATATCCACAACTACACTTTTATTTTGATGATGTGCATGGAATGAGTTGGACAGGAAGAAACGGGACTGGGTTTATTATGAGTAAGCTTCATGAACTGCCGGAACATGTGCTTTTGTTTGGAACACTCAGTAAAACCTTTGGTGCCAGTGGTTCCGTATTGGTATGCTCCAATAAAAAAATGTACAGTAAGATTAAAACCTTTGGAGGACCGCTTACTTTTTCAGCTCAATTAGAACCAGCTTCTGTGGCAGCGGCAATTGCTTCTGCCGATATCCATCTTTCTCCTGAAATTTATACGCTTCAGCAAGAACTGTTAGAACGTATTAATTTTTTAAATACGGAATTAGCTAAAACTGATTTGCCCTTAATTAAAAGAAATGACTCTCCCGTTTTTTACATCGGTACAGGGATGCCCATTACAGGATATAATTTTGTAAACCGTTTAATGGGCGAAGGATTTTTTGTAAATCTTGGGATTTTTCCTGCCGTTCCTATTAAAAACACAGGGGTTAGAATTACCATTTCCAGACATAATGAAAAAGAAGAAATAAAAGCTTTGGTAGCAGCTATGGAATATCATTACCCCAAAGCGTTAGAAGCTACCTTTTCCTCAAATGATAGTGTTCGAAAAGCGTTTAATTTACCTAAAAGACAGTTAAAACATATTGTTGAAAATAAATCAGAGGGCGTAAGTGTTCAAGTGGAGCGTTGTATTGCAGCTATTGAAAAAGACGATTGGAATGCATTATTTGGAGATCGTGGGGTTTTTGATTGGGATGGGCTTCAGTTTCTAGAAACAACATTTTCAAACAATCAAAAGGCGGAAGAAAAATGGGATTTCTATTATTTCATTATTCGAGACCCACTAGGAAAGGTTATTTTGGCGACTTTCTTTACCTATGCTCTTTGGAAAGAAGATATGTTGGCACCTGCTTCAGTTTCAAAAGAAATTGAACGGATCAGATTAGACAAGCCATATCATATGACTTCCTATGTACTGAGCATGGGTTCGCTTTTTACAGAAGGGAAGCATCTATACCTGGATAACAATCATCCCTTGTGGCAAAATGCGATGCACCGCTTATTTAATGAGCTTGAAAAATTGGATGATACCCTAAATCCATCGATGCTTATATGTAGGGATTTTGATACCCTAGAAGTGCTTAACGAGTTTTTTCATAATCATGGTTTTTTTAAAGTGGCAATGCCAGAAGCTGGTATGATTAAAAACCTTAAATGGAATGGAGTCGAAAGCTACTTGAAGACCTTGTCATCAAAATCAAGAAGGCATTTTAAAAAGGATATAGCGCCTTTTGAATCCCATTTTAATATCGAAATCTTAAATAAGATTCTACCAAATCAAATAGATACATTCTATTCGCTTTTTGAAAATGTTAGAAGGAACAACCTTGGTTTAAATACCTTTGCCTTCCCTAAGCATATGTTGCAATATATGTCGGATATCAATGCGTGGGAATTTATTGTACTTACTTTGAAACCAACTTTTGTAGACCTTAAAAAAGAAATTCCCGTGGGGGTGATGTTTTGTTATAAAAATAGCGGGAACACCTATGTACCTGCTTTTGTGGGGATGGATTATACGTATGCGTTTAAGCATCAAGTGTATCGCCAATTACTCTTTCAAACGGTAAAAAGAGCAGGTGAAATAGGTTGTCAGATTATTGATTTTGGGTTGACCGCTGGTTTTGAAAAACGAAAAATTGGAGCCGACATCACAGAGAAAAGTGCCTACATACAAGCGAAGGATAATTTTTCCCTAGAGCTTATGGAAATGATGGAAACTAAAAAATAAATTTCACACAATACCTTTAGAAACATTACCCTAAGTAAGTAACAGGTTTCCTATTCCTCAAGGTATTTAAAGTTAAATACGGATGAATGGAAAATACAGACATGTAATTGATAAGTTTACTCATAAACTTGCTACTATACAGTCAGACAAAAGAATTTCCTTAAAAAAGTCAAATGAAGGGATTCATCTGTGCAATAATGCGCTGTATCTTTTAAAAGAGATTGTTGAGAAACATGGATTTGAACATGTAAAGGCAGAAATTCATTTTTTTAAAAAGATTAAGTCAGAACCACTGAGTTTTCTCGTGTATTTTAGTGAAGTCCGTTCCTGTGAACTTTTAATGCCTAAAATAGGTGTCAATAACCAATTGTCCTTTCTTAAAAAGAAGATTCGTCGCATCAATAAATTCTTCAACCGCAATTGGGATTTTGTGCATTATATGGAGCAAGAATTAACCTATTTGGACAAACAATACTTTACCCGTGAAAATCAAGAGTTCCCTGTGTATGCACTTCCTGAAGCTTGTTACCTCGACCCAAAATTTTTTACCTCAAAAGATATGCTTTGGGCGAGAGTAAAGGGAATGAATCATTTTATTGTTTATGTGAAAAGCTTAATAAAAGAAATAGAATTACAGAATAAAGAACAGCATTCGCAGCAACAGTTCGCCAAATCGCTTCAATGGACATCTTCCAAGGCAGCACTTACAGAACTTATTTATGCGCTGCATGCTATAAGAGCTATTAATAACGGAAAGGATGATATCAAATCCATAGCCACCAAATTTGAAATGCTATTTGATATTAATTTGGATAATCTGTATAAAACCTACTTCGAAATTAAAGCCAGAAAAGGAAGCAGGACGCGTTTTCTTGAAGAATTAGCTAAGCGATTCAATGAGAAGATGGAAAATGATGATAATTTTTCAGCTGAACATTAAAAAATATGTAAGAAAAGTATTCGTAATTACGATAAGGTTACGAACTAACAAATTTATTTGATTCATCATAAAATTTATACCCATTTAATGTCCTTAACCAAACAAGGGTATAACAAATCACTCCAAAATGCAGTAAAATTTAAAATGTTAAAATTGATTCGTAACTACGAAGGCATTACGAAATATTCCCATTTAAACTTTTGAAGTTTGCATTAAGAAAGTCAAATCGAAGATTCACGAACACCTATTTAATGAAATATTAAAGTTCGTGAGCTAAATCAATGAGGAGCCATCAAATTAGGTAATAGTAATGCGATGGTTCCTTTTTAAAAATCAATTTTATTATGCCAACAAGTATTATTACCACAGAAGATCTTTATGATTTTAAACTAGAATTGTTAGAAGATATCAAACAATTATTACAACCTCAAAACGGAAGCTCATCTAAAAAGTGGCTCAAATCGGCTGAAGTCATGAAGCTTCTAGGGATTTCACCTGGAACTTTGCAGAACATGAGAATTAACGGGACAATTCCCTATACCAAAGTAGGAGGTATTTTGTATTACGACTACCATGAAATTATGAATGTACTGGAGAATAATCGTGTGCATAATAAGTTATAATTGTGGTAGCGATCAATTATATCAAACACCTTAATGGTTTGTTCGAGCAATTTTCTAAAGATAACAGGCTTAATCCAACGCATGTTAGCTTGTATATAGCGCTTTTTCAATGCTGGAACAGCAACTACTTTCGGGAAGAATTTTATATCAACAGGGAAGAGGTGATGCATTTATCAAAAATAGGATCTACAGCCACCTATCACAAATGCATTAAAGAACTCAGTCATTGGAAATATCTGGTGTATATGCCATCACACAACCCATTCAAGGGGAGTAAAATTAAGATGTTCAATTTTGAATCAAGTACCGAACAAGCTCTAAACAACAGCTCTGTTAAAAATCAAACAAGTACTAAACAAGCACTGATACCTATAAACAAACATATACAAACTACAGAAAACATTAAAAACAAAAACAAACAGCAGGATTTTGATAAATCGAATTTTAATCCTTCTGAAAACGGCAAGAAACCTTTCGAACTTGTTCATTTTCGAGACAACTTAAAAACAACCTCTGAAAAGAATTACAATGAACCCTTATGAAACTCGACCATCCACATATCATCATAGAGGGCGGTGTGCAATTTTGTCTAGGTATGCCCAAAAAGGATTATGTCCAGTACGATTTTGATAAAATGCTGATTTATCTGGAAGCAAAGGGTAAGCTTATGTTCGGCAAGAAATTCAGAATTCATAATGAAGACCGTGATATACTATATAAACTTTGTTGTTATTTCATCAAAGATAAAGCAAGTTGTGATAAGTTTGAGATAGATATTAATAAAGGCATCCTACTTACGGGTCCGGTTGGTTGTGGTAAAACTTCCATGATGCGTTTGTTGAAACATATGGTACCACATTTTCGCCCTTATGAAGTTATTCCTACTAGGAATATTGTTTTTGGTTTCAATAATATAGGGTATAGAATTATTGAACAATATGGAGACCATCAGTTTTATTGCTTTGATGATTTGGGAGTCGAACCTACTGGCAGGTATTTTGGTAAAGATTGTAATGTGTTGGGTGAAATACTCCTATCCCGTTACGATCTTTTCTTAAAGCACAAATTAAAAACCCATGCAACAACCAATTTGAATGCAGATGAACTGGAAGAACGGTATGGTAAGCGAGTGCGTAGCCGAATGCGTGAACTATTTAATTTGATTGCTTTTAATAAAAAAAGCAATGACAAACGGGTATGATAGATTCAAACGTATTTTCAATAGTAAAACGATGAATGCCAAACTGGACTTATAAATACGTTCCATATTGAAATTTATTCTTAAAAGCCAAATTATTTGGAGCCCATTTGATACCAAAGATAGTTGGTTTATCAAATTTATTTTTAGGTAAGATCCGTTATCAATTTCCAAATTTCGGAAATAAAGAATTTTTATAGCTTTGAATATTAATCAGTGAGATACTCTTATTTTCAGTCAGTCTTTCTCAAATAAACGTCTAATTTTTCAAACGTTACCTTTCCATCCCAAAACCCCTTCCTCAACGATAACCAATACGTGGTTCAATGATTATGCTCCAGAACATCTGTTTAAGGATCGAGGCTTATAGTTATTGATGTTTGACAAACGCATCAAATATGATAGCCGAAAAAATAACATTCGAAGCACGTAACATTATATAAAAAATGCATCTAAAGGGAAAACAAAAACTTTTAGATATGAAAAAATTAATGATTTGCCTCAGCGTACTCTTGCTAAATTTTAGTCTTCAGCTATATTCCCAAGAAAGTTTTCAGGTAGAAATTAAGGGAAACGGACAGCCTATTTTTGTGTTTCCTGGGTTTACCTGTACTCCTAAAGTATTTGGAGAAATTATCAATACCTTATCAGAAAATTATGAAGTTCACGCCTTTACTTTTGCCGGGTTTGGAGGAGTACCACCCATTGATTTTCCCTGGCTGCCCAAAATCAAAGAAGATATTCAAAACTATGTAAAAACAAATGATCTACAAGATACAGTGCTATTAGGCCATAGTATGGGCGGCACTTTAGGTCTATGGCTCGCGACTGACAGCAATCAATTCGCTCAATTGATAATAATAGATGCCCTACCCGCTATGGGAGCTTTAATGATTCCCAATTATGACAGCGAAGCCATTACCTATGATACCCCTTACAACCAACAGATATTGAATATGGATTCGGAGGATTTTGAGAAAATGGCCGGTCAAATGGCTTCTAAAATGACTAACAACAAAGAAAAACAAACACAAATAACCCGTTGGATGGTAGAAAGTGATCGCAAGACCTATGTTTACGGATATACTGATCTATTAAAATTGGATTTAAGATCCGAATTGAATAAAATCAATATTCCAGTAACCATATTTGCTGCCACTCAACCTTATGGAAAAGAAGCTGTAGCATCAACTTATGGCAAACAATATAAAAATTTAAAAAATCATACTCTTATTTTCGCAGAAGGAGCCGGACATTTCGTAATGTATGATAAACCCCAGTGGCTTTTAGAACAAATTCAAAAAGCACTTAATACCAATGAATAAAGAAGAACAATTTCAAAATATTTACTATAAAAATTACCCGAATGTAATCAGGCTTTGCCTGGGATATGTAAACGGCAGGGAGGACCTGGCAAAAGATTTGGCTCAGGAAGTATTTATAAAAGTTTGGCAAAACCTGCAAAGTTTTCGGAACAATTCAAATATAAGCACTTGGATATACCGTATTACCGTAAATACCTGTTTGCAAGAACTGAGAAGAAAAAAAGTAAAACATTTAACATTAAATATTGCTGCTGATAAAACCATTAATCCCGATGAAAAGGAAGATCAGTTTATGGAAATGTACCGTTGCATTAATACACTTTCCTCGGATAATAAAACCATTATCCTGCTGGAGCTGGAAAATGTCCCGCAATTGGAAATTGCGCAAATTACAGGGATCAGTCATCAGGCAGTACGAACCCGCATCCATAGAATTAAAGAACAACTCTCAAAATGTGTAACATATGAAAAATTTTAATGACATAAAAAATCAGTGGGAAACACGAAACGTTCCGCCAACACCTGAAACAGAAATAGAAAATATCATAGAAAAATCAGCATATATCCTAAAAAAACAACGTACCAGTCAAATTGTTTTGGGTATTACCATTCTTATTCTGGTTTTGTTCTTTTTTTATATTTCAGCCTATAAAAATACACAGGCATTTTGGGGGCTTGGTATTATGATAGGAAGCTTAGCCATAAGGATAATACTGGAATATATTAGTATGCTAAAAAAAGGGAAGTTACCTGTTTACAAAGATATGAAAGCATTCAACAAAAAAATAATGGACTATTATCACATAAGGAAACGTATTCATTTTCTAATTACACCACTACTTTTTGCTACTTATATAGCTGGTTTTGTTTGGTTACTCCCTCTATTCAAGGCAAATTTATCATCGGGATTTTACACTTATATACTTTGGTCTGCTGTTTTTATATTTGTAGGCTTGGCAGTATTTATTGGCGTACAAATAAGAAAGGAACTGTTTATTTTAAAACAACTGAAAAATGATGAATAAATTTTTAAAAATCGTATTGGTAGCAAATGCATTGATAACCGTGGGTTTATTGGCCTATATAGTAAAGAATAATAACGTGGAAGTTGACCTGTCCAATGAAGTCCTAAAAGTTAGAGGGCTTGTCGTTACCGATTCTATAGGTATTGAAAGGGTAATTATAGGAACACACCTTCCTCCGGCACAATCATTTGGTTATAGGTTTTACAGGGGAGATAATTCAGGAGTGTCAGGCGTTATGCTTTACGACCACGAAGGACAAGAACGAGGAGGCTATGTAACCGATGATTCTTACGGAAATATTTTTTTAACACTTGATTCAAAAATATCCCAACGTGTATTGTTTATGGCAGAACCTCAAGGGGCATCTACACTGAAAATGTGGGGAAAAAATGGAAACCAAATAAACCTTGGCTCCTCTGATGATGGAACGTGGTTCGATGTTTCTGACAATGGAAAAAACCAAAGTTTAATAGAAAGCAATTAATACAAAATGAAATTTCATAAAATTATCTTACTGCTTCTTTTGTCTATCTTTTTTACAAATTGTGAGCAAAAAATCACTATTAAGAAACATAAACTCACAGGTATAAACCCCGTAGCTTATACCGATGTCATATTTAAATCAAATCGCGATACTGTTTTTGCTTCGACCTTTGAGGGGAAAATTTATGAGGTTGTCAATAATAAAGAAAATAGAAAAGAAGTTGCTCATATTGATGATGAAATATACAATATAGCTTATAATGCTGAAAGAGACGAGATTTATGCAGCGACTTTATATTCGGGAATTGTAGCCATAAATGCATCAAATGGCGCGATTACTAGAAAATTAGCCATTAAAGAAACTTGGGCATATCAAATTTGCTACAATAGGCAAAATGGAATCCTTGCCACATTTGATTTTAAAGGAAATCACTATGTCTGGGACACCAAAAACGATTTTAATAACATAGAAATACCCGAGAGTTTAAATCAAATGCGGCCCAAATATATAGCCGATAATGGCGATGTGTATTTTGATGGACAGGGCAAGATCGTTACTTGGAACTATAAAACCTATGCTGTAAAACAAAGTAAGGCCAACGGTAAAATAGCTAATGTGGATGAAGAAAAGAACCTTTTGCTTATTGGAGGGAAAGAATTTGTTTTCTATGACCAAAAAAATGATAGTACATATTTCAAGAAGAAACACCCGAATTGGCCAATTCACCTGCCCGGTAAAGACAGCATTGTAAACGTGCCTTTACACTTGGAGATCATTTCAGGGTTAATGACTAAAAAATCCATATACACTTATGGTTTAGACAAATCTATCCGGAAATGGGATAAGTTGTCTGGAAATTTAATTAAAACCTATACCAACCACACTGGAACCCCCAGCGGAATGGATATATCCGAAGATGAATCGCAATTGGTTATAGTTGACCTTTTAGGGAAAATTCAATTTTGGAACCTTTAGATATCGAGATTTATACCGAACTGATCAACAGTAAATAGCAGCTTTTTTCACAGAAATAGATTGCGATGAAGTTTTTACAGAAATAAAATGCTGCAGTTATCCCAGATACTTCAATATTGAAAAAAATGTATTTTTATGCTGGTATAACGCTGTTACCTTTAATGCCAAAAAATTAAAAACCCACTAATTTGAAGAATACTATTACTCCTTTTTTATTACAACCATATCCATTTTATTATGAGGGAAAAAGTCTAAAAATAATAATCACTTTATTTTTTATTATGACCTTCATTTTTAATTATGAGTTCGAACCTTTTAATGTTGAGTATTCAGAACACAAAATGAATTATTTCTGGATATCAATAATTCATTCGTTAACGCCTGTTTTAGTTTTGTTTGCTATTTCTATAGTTAGCAAATCACTTAAACCGGAACGTAAATGGACCATTGCAAAAGAAGGAATTTTAATTTTGCTTTTTTTTAGTGCTGTAGGACTAGTTCAATTTTTAATTAGGGATATTATTTATGATAATGAAAACAATTGGTCTTTACATTATTTGTATGAAGAAATTAGAAACACTTTTCTAGTAGGTTCATTATTTGTTACTATTTTAATTCCTTACAATTTCAATAGGTTGAATACTAAACATAGAAAGAATGCAAATTCATTAAATATTGCTATCAATGATTATCCCATAACTAACCAAACAAAAGACATAATTAAAATCAACGGGTTTGAACTCGAGATAGACCAATTTTTGTTTGCTAAGTCAGAAGGGAATTATTTAGAAATATATCTTAATAAAAACCCTCAAAACAAAAAACTTATAAGAGGGACAATGAAGAGTCTAGCAGTTCTCTTAAAAGCATATCCAAACATACTTAAAACACATCGCTCATACCTGGTGAATTGTAATTATATAGAAAAAATTAATGGAAATGCCCAAGGTTACCAACTCCAAATAAATCAATATAGCGTTCCTGTTTCAAGGAATATGATTGAACATTTTAATTTGAGGATGAAACGTATATAACAGGTTTTGTTAACTATCACAAAAGTTTGTCAATCATCACAAAATCTAAATAGCTAGCTCAAGGAATCTTATTTTCGACGAAAATTTAGGAATGAAAACTACTAGATGTTATTACATTGACTCATTAAGAGTCATAGCTATTTTAATGATGTTTCTTTATCACGTTTTTATGGTGTTTGTGGCGGAATGGGATTGGCATATCAAAAATATAGAAACAAGTAATGTACTTTTAGAAATTAACTATTGGATGGCATCTTTTAGAATGCCTTTACTATTCTTCGTTTCAGGATACATCTCATATATCCTAATGCTTCGCTTAGATTGGAAAGCATTTA
Organism: Galbibacter sp. L-19; assembly: GCF_056857615.1. NCBI lineage: Bacteria > Pseudomonadati > Bacteroidota > Flavobacteriia > Flavobacteriales > Flavobacteriaceae > Galbibacter > Galbibacter sp. L-19. The sequence continues at coordinate 12,822 of NZ_JBSXNL010000056.1, read as the reverse complement.
CCCTTCAAAGATTTATGCGTTTAATAATCCCAACTATTATTTGGACTTTTATTCTTGTGGCCCCACAAATATATTTTGAACGAAAATTAGAAGGAATTGACCAAAGTTATTTTGAATTTTATCAATCATTTTTAGATTTTAAGTGGTGGCCTAACGGGAATTTTCATTGGTTACATTTGTGGTTTATTCCATATTTATTTTGCTATAATATCTTGTCAATTCCATTATTTTTCGTTCTGCAAAAAAAAAATGCATTTACTCAAACTTTAAATGCATTTTTTAAGAAACCACTTTCAATTTTTGTTTTCGTTTTTGTAGCAATAGTTCCTTATACATTTCTATCGGTTCATTATGAAACTACTCACGATTTGATAAATGATTGGGCAAGACATTCTTTTTTCATTTTCTTCATTATTGCTGGTCTTTTATTCTTTAGGTTTCAACAAGTAATGGAAAAACTTCAAGTCAAAAGGCGTTTATTCTTGAAGTTTGCTTTTTTATCTATTCTATCAATAAACATTTTACGTTGGAATAGCTGGGAACCTTTTGATATTTGGGAGAATTGGATTGAAAAGCCCCAAACATACCTCTTTATAGGTCTTATAAATTTCAACTCTTGGATGTGGGTTTTTGCTAGTTTAGGTTATGGAAAAAGGTACTTAAACAAAAGTAGTAGGTTACTTGGCTATATGAATACAGCAGTATATCCCTTTTATATTTTACATCAAACAATTATTGTAATGATAGCTTATTATGTAGTTGGTACTAAAGATGAAGTTTCTTTAAAGCTCATATTTTTATTAGTTGTTTGCTTTTCTATTATAATCCTAATTTATCATTTATTTATTCGACCATATAATGTCGTTCGATTTTTATTTGGTATGAAAAAGAAGTCTGTTAAAATAGATTTAAGAAAAGCACTAAAAAGATAGCAAGTCCAATAATGACCAAAAAAGGAATCGCTTCGGCCAGTGCCGACTTTGGATTAATAGCACTGGCATACAATTTAAAGAGACTAATGAATCTTGGATGGATACCTAAAAAACAGCTAAAACACTTCATAAACGCTATAAAAACTCTTTTTAAAGTAATTAAGAAGACTGAAAATCAAATTTTAGACGAAATCTTATTATTTAGGAAAATAAGGATTCATGATATGCTTTACATTAAATACTCTTAAATTATGTACTTTTATTGAAATTTAATGGCGGTTTTGAGACAGACTGCCGTTACCCGACATTTGACCAAACCATAAACTATATGACAAAAATTCTAATTGATACTTGTGTTTGGCTTGACCTTGCAAAAACTGATAAAGGCGAGAAAATTATTAATTTATTAGAGGAATTTATAAAAGAAGAGGAAATATCACTTTTAATACCAGATATAATACTAGCCGAATTTAATCGGAATAAAGAAAGAATAGCTTCTGATGCTAAAAAAAGTGTTGCCAGCCATTTTAAAAAAGTAAGAGAACTAGTTTTTACTCACGGAAACAAAGAAACCAGAAACAAAGTCCTAGCTGAATTAAATAATATTGACCATAAAATACCTGTTCTTGGAGATATGGCTCATTATTCGATTTCAAGAATTGAAGAGTTATTTTATCAAGCAGAAATAATAAACATAACGGACGAAATAAAATTAAGAGCAGCACAAAGAGCTATTGATAAGAAAGCACCTTTTCATTTATCAAAAAACAGTATTGGAGATGCTTTGATTATAGAATCTTATTTAGATTATAAGGTCAAGAATAATGCTCAAGAATTTAGGTTAATATTTGTCACACATAATAAAAATGATTTTAGTTTAAAAAAAGGAAATCAAAAAGAACCTCACGAAGATTTAAAAGAAATTTTTGATTCACCAAAATCTCAATATTTCATAAACTTGACAGAAGCTTTAAATAGCGTTAATTCTGAACTAATAAACGAAGTTGAATTCCAAAATGACTGGGAATTAGAACCGAGAGGAATAACTGAAATCTGGAAAACGGAAAAAGAGCTTGAAGAAAAAATTTGGTATAATAGACATCAAATTAGAGCAGAAAAGATTGAGAGCGGAGAAATCAAAATTATCGAAATGGACGAGTTTAATATAAGTAACTCAAATTCTACAATAATAAATGAAATTTGGGAAGGAGCTAAAAAATCAGCATTGAGAGTAGAAGAAAAATATGGACAAGAAAATCTAATTTGGGATGATTTTGAATGGGGAATGTTAAATGGGAAACTTTCTGCTTTAAGATGGACAACAGGAGAAGATTGGGATAATTTAGACACATAAAGAGTAAAAAAACGTGTGGTAACAAAGTAAAATTAATTGCTAGTGCAAGCCTACTTACGAAAATCCTCTCGGATTTTCTATTCGGTTTGTATTTGCTAAATTAGGTGCTTAAACCACGCAACTAATCTTATACAATCACGTTGGGCTTAATTTAAAAAACCAAGTTTCAAGCTAATGAAAAATACCAATAGATATGACTTATCTGATAGACTAATTCACTTTTTTAGAGAAGTAGATACAGAAAGTAAAGATTATGTTACTTTTCCTGAAAACTGGGGATTTGACCATTTAGCTGAAGAAAATATATATAACCCTTTCTTTCTACTACGAGCTGCAATTAGGCATAATAAAATTTTTGCAACTTGGTCTATAAGAAATAATAACCGGACTATTTATGGAAATAGACCAGCAATTTGTTTTACTGAAATGCCATTAGCTGCTTTTCTTGAAACATCTTACAAAAGAGAGAAACTAGGTCAAGCAATTAGTTCTTATGGCTTATCTTTTTTAAAATCAGAATTATTTAAACTTGGAGCAAGACCTGTGATTTATGGGTTAAGTTCCAATGAATTGAATGTTCAAAACACTATAAAAAACGAAAGGATAATTGACCAAAGTGTTTTACCAATGCTTGAACAATATAGATATGTAACATATAATCCATCATCCACAAGAAAAATTGATTGGACACACGAAAGAGAATGGAGGTATCCATACAATAAAAGTATCGTTGAGTTTGAAAAAGAAATGGAGGAATTTGGAATCGTTTCTGAAGTTGAGGATTTTCCTGGATTAGAAATACTAGAACAAGGAATTTCAGATATTGGAGTAATCGTAAAAACAAAATCGGAAGCTGAATTAATTTTGTGTGATATTCTAGCAATATTTGATAGAAATAACTATTCCCCATTTAGATTTATTTTTTACACAGAACAAATCGAAAAAATAAAATCAATTTTAGAACCTAGTCAAGAAGAAAAAGAGATAATTAAGAGTACAATTGATTTATCAATATATATAACGCCAAATAAAAAACGAGATGATAAAATATATAAACAGTTTACTTCATTAGTGAAAGAAGTCGAAAATAATTACCAAAAACCTGAACAAGGGGAACTTGGAGGTTGTTGGTTATGGATTTACGATAGTCTAAGTGATTTAGCAAGAGCATTAATTAATAATGAAAGAGTGGAATTAAATAAAGAGGGAAAATATCTTTGTTTTCCTTATGAGTTTTCTGACTCTAGAAGTCTGTCTCAAAGAGAAGATATGACAAAAAAATTGGCAGAAAAAATTAAAAACACTTTTGGAGTTGATTGTGGATATTATTCAGTTTTGAACTCTGACAATTATAATGAATTACCTTTTTATTGTAGTCAAGATTATGATAAGTATGAAGATAGACTAATTAACAAATTAAAAAACTAAGCCCAATAACTAAGCGTTCGTGTGGTCGGTACGACCAAACATGAACGCCGTGTTGACTGAACCGGTAGTTGATCGGTTAGCCTACTATGGGGATTGGTTTATTTTTTAAGAGGAGTTTAAGGGGGTGTTCCAGATTTATTTTTATTTCGTATGTCACTCAACAATCGTTTTTCTGCCTTTTCAAGATAGCTAAATCAAGTATTCATGTTTTACAAAGTTTTTTTCTTTCATTAATTTAAAATTTAGCCAATAGCTGCCTGTTACGTGCTTGGCAACGTTATTTTATTGAGGGGTATGTAACTGATCTATCCAGTATTTTGGCGGACCTCGAGCTGTAAATGTTGTAATGGTTATTAAGTGTCCTTGTCGGCATTTAGGGCATATATTGTGTAATAACGGTGGTTTTTCTTTTAACCTTACAGGATCAAGCGTTTTCTTTAATTCAGCTAAATTTTGCCTTTTATGATAAGAGCTCAGCACCTGTTGCAGCCACCTATCTATTACTGTTGGGATCCCTAATAGGCGAGTTTTACCATTGCCTTTTGGAATACTTACTCCTAAGATTGGCGATGGTATATAGCTATGCTCATGGATTACTGATAGTATGGTCGCTCGGTGTGTTCTGGTGTAATCAGATAATGCCGTGGTTCTCATTCCGTCAATACCACTTGAACCTTTATTTTTCAACACATCGCGTGCTGCTTTGTCTAGGTTTCCTGCTGCTAATACGTCTGCAATCATAGGTATTAATAATTTGTAATCTCCTGCTGGTTTAAGAAAAGGCTTGCTTTCGCATCCTAGTCGAATTCCAACGTAATTTAATGTTCGGTCCTTCCTTATTTGTGAGACCTCCATATTCTTATATGGCTCATTTCCCATAAGTACTATGACCTCTGCTGATTTCTCTACTTAACCAACTCGTAGTTGTAGAGACCTCCCCAGGTAATGGCACCTTCTTTCGCTCAATCCCTGCCGTATCTACATAATTACCCTTTTGATAATCTTTTGGGCGTTACAATGATGTGCTTGCTTACCCGAGTAGTTATGCCTCCTTATACGGTTCGTGTACCTCAGTACCGAGCTTTGTAGTCTCGCTTCCTTCAGATAAAACCTCACGGTTTTCACCCTTGCGACTTACTAATGCTTCAAGACGTTACTCCTGCGCATAAGGGACTTGCACCCTCTAGATTAATTATTTACCTTCGGTAAATAAAAGATGCCCATGCTAGGCACACACACCGTTTATAAAAAATAGGCGAAACAGTAATAAATTCAAGGCTTTTGGCTCGTATCAAAGTTCGTGCTTAGCCGAAAGTTTCGTGCTTCGAAATCGCCTACTTTTCATATACTAACCGTTAGCCACAATTAGAAAAAAATGACAGTATTTCCAGTTATAGCCTCTACAATTTCAGCAAAAGAATTAGGAGAATTTGCAAAAGAAAAATACAGATTGAACAAAAACTACGACTGTAAATTATTTAGAACAGGAATGAACCACACTTATTTTCTTTCGGATAACAAAACAAAATATGCTTTAAGAGTTTATAGTCATAATTGGAGGTCAAAATCTGAAATTAGCGAAGAAATTAAACTTTTAAAGTTATTAAGTGAAAATAACTTAAGTGTTTCTTCTCCTATTCAAGATAAAAATGGAGAATTTATTCAAGAAATTAATGCACCAGAAGGAATTAGATATGTAGTTCTTTTTTCATTTGCAGAAGGTGGTAAAGTTAGATTTATGGATAATGAGACTTGTTTCAAAATTGGTTCTCTAATGGCAAAAATTCATGATCTTACTTTAAATAAAACTATTGACCGAATTTCTTATGATAAAAAGTCGCTCATAGAATTCCCTTATGAGTGTTTAAAAGAATTCTTTTCAGAAAATTTACCAGAAATGGAATTCATTAAAGAATTTGGACATACTTTTCAAAATTCAGATTTTGAGAACATCCAAAACGGAGTTGTACATATGGATATTTGGTATGATAATATGGCAATTACAGATGAAAAAGAAATTACAATGTTTGACTTTGACTTTTGCGGAAATGGTTGGCAAATTTTAGATGTTGGATACTTCTGCAAACAACTATTTTTCATAGAATCAGATAAAAACCAGTATGATTTGAAAGTTCAGAGTTTTTTAAATGGTTATAAAAAAATAAAAAATTTATCAAATAAAGAACTTCAATTAATACCAAAAGCAGGAGCTTCTATTTTTGTATTTTATCTAGGAATACAAGCGCAGAGATTTGATTGGTCTAATATATTTTTATCTGAAAATTATTTAAAAATGTTTGTTGGAAGAATAAAATCTTGGATTGAATATTATAAAACGAAAGAAATAACTGTGGCTAATAACTAGCGTTCGTGTGGTCGGTACGACCCAACATGAACACCTTGTTGACTGAACCGGTTGTTAGCGGGTTAGCCTACTATGGGGATTAGTCTCTTTATAATGTGTTTTGGAGTGTGGTTTTATTAGCCTAATGGGATTTTATTTAGTTTTACATTTTAATTTTCGATGACGCTTATTTCTTTTGGTTCAACCTTAAATTTGGCAAGAAATGTCCTGTTACGTGCTTAGCAACGTCACTTTATTTGGGACTTATCTAACTTTTCTAACCAGTATTTTGGTGATCCTCTAGCTGTAAAAATACTTAGGGTTATTAAATTTTCCTTTTTTGCATTTTGATCATTTACGATGTAATATTGGCGGTCTTTCTTTTAAACGAACAGGCGCTAGCTTGCAATAGGGTACTTCAAACCTGTTTTATGTTAAGTTTAGACAGTCACAAGATGTTGAGATACTTCAAAAACTTGCTTCGGAAAATGGCCTTGTCAACGTTAAACAAAATGAATTTATGCTCCTTTGGGATACTGTTTAATTCAGTTGCATTTGATAAGAGGAGTGGGGATAAGAGAAAATAAAAAGGATATCATTTTTTAAGAAAGTTTATAGTTTTTTACGAAATAAGAAATGTACTGCGGAATTAAGGTTCCTAAGTAATATGGTAAATTCATTAGTAAATAAGGAATTCCATTTGGTGTTTTAGTCTCTTGAACTGAAAATTCACCCGCATAGACTCTGATAGCATAAGGATGATTGGTACGCTCCATAAATTGATGTAGTGATTTTAAAGAACCTGTACTTCCTGATTTAATTTCAATAGGAATTACTTTTCCCTCCATGGTATAAACCAAATCAACTTCAGAAGATGCTTGTTTCTTTTCCCGAACCCAGAAGTTGGGTAAATCAGATGTGTTTACTTGAATGGATATTAGTTCTTGAGTAATGATGTGAGGAATAATAGAACCTTTATAACTCTGACTTAAATCATCCATAACTAGCATCTCAGCGCTAATTCCCAATATATGATTAAGGATTCCTGTGTCCAAAAACTGTAATCTTGGTGATTTTTTTAAATCAGGTACAATAGGAGCCTCTGTGACAGTGGTTGGATAAATAAGTTGAATAACTTTTGCTAGATGCAAATTTCGCATGGCTTCTCCAACTTCTCGTGATCGATAATTGGAGTTGCCAAAATTTTGAAACTTTATCCGCTCATCTATTGAGTAAGCAGCTGTTGTCATAATATGTTTAATCACATTCTTTTGGGTGGTATTGGAAGCGTACTTTTCTGAATCACTAATATATGAACTCCATATACTTTCATAAATAGGAGATAAATCCGCAACATGTTGATTTTTGATATATTGGTCAACTACCTCTGGCATGCCGCCTATGATGGCATATTCATTAAATAATGATAATAAGGTCTTATGAGCAACCGATCTCACTGGAATTTTATGTAATTCATTTAAACCAGATTGATGTCCGATCGCTTCCAGATATTCTGAAAAGTTAAAGGGATACAAATACAAAAACTCAACTCTGCCTACAGGGAAACTTTTCACGTCCTTAAGACTAAATTCAAGTAACGATCCAGCCGCTATAACATGAAGATTGGGGATCTCTTCATAGAAATAACGTAAAAGTTGTATGGCTCTGGGTTGTTCCTGAATCTCATCGATAAACAATAGTGTCTCTTCAATATCCTGTGATAGAATATTATTGGATATTAATAAGGACTCAATAATTGTATGTACTTCATCGGTTTGTTCAAAATATAGACTGTCCGTCTTTTTTTCTAAATTAAGATAAATATGATGTTTATATTTTTTAGCGAATTCAATAACCAAAGTGGTTTTACCCACCTGTCGGGCACCTCTTAAAATCAAAGGTTTTCTATTAGATTTTTTTTTCCAGTGATTTAACTGGTTAATAAGATGTCTTTTTAAAGTCAAAATAATATTTGTTATATAGTAAGGGCTAATATATTAATTTTTTGTAACAAAGTAAATTCAGTTTTTATTAAATTTTGTAACAAAGTAAAGGGTTGTTGAGTGAGTTAAAATATGATGATGATATTTTCTGCCTAAAGAATTATCATATTTAAAGGTAATAAATTTTAGCAACCCACATACGGATTGACGTTTTGAATCACTTTCTTCTTCCTCGATTTTCAACTTATCAACATCTCTTTTTAATTTCTTCATTAAAATTAAATTCTCTTATTATCACTTGACAACAAATCATTTCAAATAATATTTTACTCACAAATATCTGATCTACATAAGATTGAATGATTTCTTGTAGTAACTTTTTTATATCAAAAAAACTAATTTTTAAACCATTTTTGATATGAAAAAAGCAACGTATTTTACACTGTTATTACTTTTGGTATCCAATACCATTTTTGCTCAGATTGGAGGTATTGAAGATTCAGTAAACGATATTTCAAATACCATTAGGATGGTATTTCCAATTATCCTCGGGGTTATCTTTTTAGTAGGGTTTCTTTTTAATGCCGGGCATTTCTTTGGTGAGAATGCAGACCTGAAAAAAGGGATTACCCGGGTACTGGTTTTTGTACTCATCGCTGGAGCCGTAGTAGGCATCTTTACTTATTTGATTGGAATCGTGGTGTAATGAAAAGATTTACGCCCTATAAAAACATTCGAAAACAAGCCATGATACTTGGGCTTCCGTTATCCTTCTTTGTACTGCAAATGATATCGGTTATTGCTTCACTACTAATTATAATTTTTTCTTTTAGCCTAGGAGCAATTGTAGCAGTATTTCTTTGGAATGTTGTGCTATATACAATCTTATCCAAGCTTTCCAAAAAGTCAGAACTGTTTCGTTTTCAAGGCGTTTTCCCGAGATATATCAGTAATAAAAAACACAGCCAATTGTATTATGAAGACCATTAATTTTTCAGCATACCACCCTATTCTAAATATTGAAGACCATGTAGTGTTTGCTTCCAATGGCAATGTGGTGCTCTGTTATGAAGTTGCGCTTCCTGAAATATATTCGCTTTCAGAAAGTGATTTTGAGCAGTTGCACGGTAGTTGGTTTCAGGCGTTTAAATCCTTGCCTTCTGGAACGGTTATTCATAAACAAGACATTTATAAGAAAAGTGAGTATACTGCTGATCGTATTCCTAATTCAACATTTCTTCAAAAGGCCACGCATAAACATTTTAAAAACAGAGAGTTTATAGCTCATAAAAGCTATCTATTTTTTGTCTTGCCTCTTAATAAAACATTAAAATCAGGAAGGTATGTGAATCCGTTTAAGAAGGTTGAACATGGAATTCAAAAAAAATTAGTCAGTAAAATTCATGAATTCACACAGGTCATTCATGATGCTGTATCCCTTATAAATAATAGTAGTAAAACTGCTATTATACCAATGCATAGTGATGACATTTTAAAGTTAACGCATGCCTATTTTAATGGGTTTAATGAAGGGTTCGATACCGATATTAGTTTAGATAAAAAAGGGATAACCATAGGAGATTCTCATTTTGACATCTTAGCCGCCAATAGTGAATTATGCTTTGGAGAGGCAATTCAAACCAGTAAAATCAATGATAAATTTACTTCAGATGATTTTAGTTTTCATCAGGGGTTTATAGACGGATTAGGGTTGGAGCTTAATGAAAACCATATCGTAAATCATGTGCTCTATCTAGATGATAAACACAAATGGCGAAAGCTTCTAGAAAAGAAAATAGAAGAGCTTTCGAAAAGTTCCAATTTTGGAACGCAGAATAAAGTGGTGCTTAAAAAAATCCGTCATATTGTTGAACAAATAAATGAAGATGACAGTGCTCGTATCATACGAGGACATCTTAATGTGTTGTATTGGGCTGATAAATCAGAACGCCTTGACAGTATCGCTTCAAAAATAAAGGCTGAATTTAAAGAACTTGATATATTACCCTACGCTCCTAAAGGGGAAGCGCGTAAGCATTATTTTTTGAATTCTTACCCATGCTTTTCTTCTAATTTTTCTAAGGATGATGTGTATGTAACCGACCTTAAACACGCACTTTGTTTATGGATTAATAATACCAATTATAGGTCTGACGATACTGGCATTATTTTTAACGACCGACAACATAATATTCCCGTACTAAAAGATGTTTGGGATGAAAGAAAGAAACGTATCAAAGCGCGGAACTTCGCCATTTTTGCTCCCACCGGAGAAGGAAAATCTTTTTTAGCTAATAATATATTGCGGCAGTATTTTGAAGAGGGAGTTCGCTTAGTCATTATCGATCTAGGAGGTTCCTATGCGAAGTTTGCTAAACTGTATCCCGATGACCATATCATTTTACGGTACGAACAAGGAAAAAACTTAGGCATTAATCCTTTTTATATTGCTAATGATGCTGACTTAACCCCTGAACGGTTAGAAGATCTTTCGGTTTTCTTATTGGAGCTTTTAGCGGAAGGAAAATCAGTTTCTAAAGGAAAAGAAGTGGCCATGAAAAAAGTGTTATTGCATTATTATAAGCAAGTACGCACTTCACATTCATTGGCTTCACTGTATCATTTTGTAGATCAGCACAGAGAACATCTAATAGTGGATTTAGGTATCCAAGAAACACATTTTAGCACTTATAATTTTCTGCATATCATCTCTGAATATGTTGATGGAGGCCTCTATAGTTTTTTATTTAATGTCGGGGAAGACCAAACCTATAAGATTGAAGATAAACGCATGATCGTTTTTGAACTGGACGAAGTACGAGACAATAAGGAAATTCTATCCGTGATGCTCAAACTCATCAAGTCTGCCATTCAGCGAACCATTTGGCGGAATCGCTCGGAAAGAGGTATTATTTTATTTGACGAGTTCGCCAAACAGTTAAAGTTCGATAATGTGCTGGAAAGTGTAGAATTCTACTATCAAGCCATTCGTAAACAGAATGGGGCTATTGGTATTATTTTACAGTCGATAAATCAACTCCCTAATAATTCAACATCGGCTAGTATTCTAGAAAACACGCAGGTGATTTATAGTCTTCGAAATGAAAAAGGATATGAAGAGCTCCAAAAAAGGCTAAACCTTTCTTCCCATGATTTGAACCAGCTTCGTTCTATTAGAAATAACCTTACAGGCGACCGAAAGTACACGGAAATGTTTATCAAAATCGGAAAAGAGAGCAACATCTTTCGATTGGAAGTTCCGCCTGAAGTTTTTGCTGCTTATCTAACTGACGGCACCGAAAACGACCGCATAATGCGGATTTATGAAAAAACTAATGATATGGAACAAGCTATAAAGAAATTTATAACCTCTAAAAACTAAAAGCAATGAAAGATTACATTAAAATTAAAACCTTAATACTGGTATTGTCCTTTACTTTTTTATGCTTGCCCGGCGGTGCGACCGCTCAGGGGATGCCGGTGTATGATAACACTAATTTTATCAGTCTGGCAAAGCAGCTTATAGAATCAGCAAAACAAACCTCAAACCTTTTAAAAACAGTTGAGTTTTTAAAAAAACAAAAAGAACGTATTGAGCAGGTAAGTAATGTGATTCAACAATTGGATGCTGTTGGGCAATTAGTGCAGAATAATCAGCAACTTTTCAATATGGTACAAGGAGATTTACAGGATATTTTGAATTCCCCTTATGTGAAGCCTAAAGAGATTCATCGGATCACAGATTCCTTTAATGAGATCATGGAGCGTTCTATGGAAAATGTCGAGTATGTAAATAAAATACTGACCAGCGATTATTTAAAAATGACCGATGCAGAACGCGCTACTGTATTGAAAGAATATGAAACACAGTCCAATGAAATGATAGCTGAAGTTGCAAGCAAAACCAAACGCTACAAAGAGATCATCTCTTTTAGAAAAATGCAGGAAAAAATTAATAATAGAACAAGCGAATACTAATAAATCATGTTTTTAGGAATAGGATTGGAATATGTAGATACGGTCTTTCAGACCATTAAGAATAGTGATTTTTCCCAGTATACCATTACTGGAATGAAAACATTGGCCGTGTTGTTTTTTCTAATCAACATTCTTAAAAAGTATAATGAAGGAATTGCTTCCACCGATGGACATACCTGGGGATTGACACCAACGGCACTGGCCAAGAATTTTGCCATTGTGTTGCTGGTCATCTTTTCGACGCAGGTATTGGGCGTGTTCGATAGTATTTTGGTCTCCATTGAAAATCAATATCGAGATACGGCCCCAGCACTCCTTCCGTTACAGTTGCAGGATGTGGATTTGGAACAGGATGTGGGTGCTTTGGAAGCTGCCAAAAAAGGCATGGCAGTGCTTTACGAAGCTTTAGTGACACCGTTATATGGTTTAAAAATGCTAGCATTTATTGTCGGGGTCATTCTATGGTTGTTGGATTTGTTTATTTATCCACTCTTCTTAGCAGAACGTTATTTTTTACTGGGAATCATGCAGGCATTTTTTCCGCTAGTTATAAGTTTAGCCGTTTTTGAAAAGTTTAGAGCTTTAGCTTATACGTTTTTTAAGCTCTATGCAGGTGTGTATATGCTGGTACCTGCCTTCTTTTTGGTGAATGTATTTGTAAACAATCTTTATACCGAAATCAACACCCGTTTTTGGATGGATTTGTTCGGTACAGATTGGGGAGATGAATTTTTTGCTCCAGTGGTTGAATGTGCTTCCATCGGGTTTATTGTACTACTCAAATTTAAACTGTATCGAAAAGCCAGCACCTTTGTCCTAAGACTTTTTACTGGAAGTTCGTGA